>JAZUGD010000229.1:0-6058 GCA_045641025.1 Eubacteriales bacterium | reverse complement strand
CCGACAGGGTGGGAGACGTGACCGCCGACGCCACGGCGGCAAAATGAAAAAGGGGGCTGTCCCGCTTATGCGGGACTGCCCCTTGTCTGACAAATTATTTGGAGAGGAAGCCTTCTTCGACGACGGTTGCTTCTTTGTTGTAGTACTGAAGCATCTCAACGAACTTGCTTACGGTCTCGAAGATGACGACGGTCTTGCCGCCCTCACCGGGGAATACGCAGAAGTAAACGTCGGGGTTCTTGACGTCGCCTCTGAAGTCGATGGTCTTCTTTACGTCTGCTGCGGCATACTTATCCTTGTATTCGTCCTTGTAGGGAGCGAAGAGGAGACCGTCACGCATAACGCCCTCGAACTTGATGTTTCTCTTGTCGGGGTCGCCCTTCTTGTCCTTGATAATCTCAAAGCATACGGATACGAGCGGAACGTCGTCCATCTTCTTTGCCTTGGGAGTGTAAATCATGCACTTGCGGTCGAACGTGCAGATGTGACGGGTCGCAAGATAGAGGATGAACACGAGAGTCGGGCCGAGAAGACCGCCGATAACGATACCGAGCACGCCGAACTGGCTTGCGAAGAATACGAATACGCCGAGGAATGCAGCGGCATAAAGAACGTACAGAAGAATCTGTATAACGAGGTATTTGCCCTGCTTCTTCTGGGGGGTTACGTAGTCAATGGATTTTCCGGGTGAGCTGTTCATAATAAGTCTCCTTACGGTAACAAAATTTTCTATATTCAAGTATAGCACAACGCCCGGGTAATTTCAAGTATAATTTGAGCATTTTCGCCGTGGCGGCTATATTAAAAAATATTGATAATTATGCAGGAAAAAGGTTGACAAAATGCATTTTTTATTATAAAATAAATAATCATATATTTTCGGAGGTACGAAAATGAAAAAATTTA
The DNA here is from genome assembly GCA_045641025.1 of Eubacteriales bacterium. Classification (GTDB taxonomy): domain Bacteria; phylum Bacillota; class Clostridia; order Oscillospirales; family CAG-272; genus UMGS1312. The sequence continues at coordinate 5,152 of JAZUGD010000229.1, read as the reverse complement.
CAAGAATTCTTGCAATTGCTCTCGCGGCAGTTCTCCTCACCGCGTGCTTCGCAGCGTGCACCGCTGACGAGCCCGATGCGGAAAAGACTTACAAGATCTGCTCCGACAACTCCTTCAACCCGTTCGAATACTGGGATGAAGAAGCAGGCGCATACGTAGGTATCGATATGGATATCATGGCTGCAATCGCAGAGGACCAGGGTATCAAGTACGAAATGTGGAACGTCGGCTTCGACGCATCCTGCGGTAACGTTCAGTCCGGTCAGGCAGATGCCATGATTGCCGGCATGACCATCCGTGAGGACCGTCTTGAGATTTACGACTTCTCCGAGGCATACTTCAACGACGGTCAGATTATGACCGTTGCAGCTGACAGCGAAATCGACGCTCTCGAGGACCTCAAGGGTACCGTCGTAGCAGCCAAGCAGGGCACCATCGGTGCTGACTTCGCAGAGCAGAACAAGGACGAGTACGGCTACACCATCCAGTACTACGAAGATTCTCCCACGATGTATCAGGCAATCGTCAACGGCATCAACTCCGCATGCTTCGAGGATTGCACCGTTATCGGCGCGGCAATCAAGAGCGGTGACGTTGCTCTGAAGACCGTCGGTGAGGTTCTCAACCCCGCACCTTACGGCTTCGCAGTTAAGAAGGGTACCAATCCCGAGCTTATCGAGAAGTTCAACGCAGGTCTCAAGAACATCAAGGAAAACGGCAAGTACGCCGAAATCCTCGCTAAATACGGCATCGACGCATAAATCATCATAGTTTCGCGAAACGGGGCTGTCGCGCTTCAAACGCGTCAGCCCGTTTTGATTATCGGAGTTAACAATGAATTTTGAAAAAGTACTTCTCGAAGCGACACCGCTTCTTCTCGAAGGAGTGCGTCTGACGATAGGCGTATCGCTCATAGCGCTTGCGATAGGATTCTTTATCGGACTTCTGTCGTGTCTTATGGGACGCTCGAAATTCCCGCCGTTCCGGTGGATTTCCGCCGCGTACGTATGGGTTATCCGCGGTACTCCCATGATAGTTCAGGCGTTTGTGGTGTACTTCGGCTTTCCTCAGCTGATACAGAAAACGATAGCACCGAAGTTCGTGCTGTCGGCGTTTGCCGCGGGCATAATCACGCTCAGCCTCAACGCCGGCGCATACCTGTCGGAGATATTCCGCTCCGGTATCGAGGCGGTTGACCCCGGTCAGGTGGAGGCATCGCGCAGCCTCGGCGTATCGCAGGGCACGACCATGAGAAAGATAGTTCTTCCTCAGGCGTTCAAGATTACGATTCCGTCGCTCGTTAATCAGTTCATCATCACCGTCAAGGATACGTCGATTCTTTCGGTAATCGGTCTTGCGGAGGTAGTAAACAAGGCGAAGGTTTACGTCGGCTCGACGTATCAGTTCTTTGCAACGTACATTCTCGTAGCCGTGTTCTATCTTGCCGTAATCTCCGTGCTTATGGTGATTTCAAAATTCGTGGAAAAGAAGATAAACTATGACAAACGTAAGTAATACCGAAAGCAAGATATGCGTCAGAGGACTCGTCAAGAACTTCGGCAAGGTCGAGGTTCTCAAAAGCGTCGACCTCGACGTGAAGGCGGGCGAGGTCGTATGCCTTATCGGTCCCTCCGGCTCCGGTAAGTCGACCCTTCTGCGCTGTCTCAATATGCTTGAAAAGCCTACCGCGGGCTCGGTTACCGTCAACGGTACCGACCTCACGGCGAAAAAGGTTGACATAAACCTTCTGCGCGAGAACATCGGCATGGTGTTCCAGCAGTTCAATCTGTTCCCCCAGATGACGGTAAGAAAGAATATTACGTTCGCTCCCGTGTCCCTCGGTAAATATACCAAGGAGGAGGCGGACAAGGTCGCGCTCGAGCTGCTTGAGCGCGTAGGTCTTGCCGATAAGGCGGACGTATATCCGCACCAGCTTTCCGGCGGTCAGAAGCAGAGAGTCGCAATAGCGCGCGCCCTTGCGATGAAGCCGGACATCATGCTGTTCGACGAGCCCACGTCGGCGCTCGACCCCGAAATGGTCGGCGAGGTATTAGCCGTCATGAAGGAGCTCGCCGAGGAGGGAATGACGATGGTCGTCGTTACCCACGAAATGGGCTTCGCCCGCGACGTCGCGGACAGAGTGCTCTTCCTCGCAAACGGCATAATCGAGGAGGAGGGAACTCCCGAAGAGCTCTTCGAGCATCCGAAATCGCAGCGCACCAGGGACTTCCTCAGCTGCGTACTGTAAAAACTAAAACCCGCCGAAGAAAATTCTCTTCGACGGGTTTTCATTTGTGTAAACCGGAGTTTATATGGGTAATGCGGAATGCGGAATTCGGAATGCGGAATTGACCGTAGGGCGGGGGCATGGTTTCGGCGTAGCCGAACACCCACTCCCGCCGTCCCCGTCGTCCCGAGGGGCGGGTCACCGCTTTCCCCGCAGGTCCACGCAGGGACGAACGATTCCGTCATCCCGAGGGGCGGGTCATACGTTTGGACGCAATTACTCCACGCCCCGTGGGGATCCGGAGCTGCGCTTTGGTATTCTTGACGGTGGTAAGCGGGTAAACGGTTTGCATTCACTTGGTGGATTTAGTCTGTACTTGAGCACCTGCAAGCCCGACCACGCACAAACTTGACTATAGCCGTATCTCTTCGACATAAAGAGATAGCGTCCATACGTCCGGATCCCCACGGCGTATGCAGTTTGTTTTTACCAAAGTGCCGCCGCGCCTCGGGATGACGGAACCCGTTGTCCCTGCGTGGACCTGCCATCATAACTGTACGTTTTCGGGTCGTAGCCTCGTGTCGAGGCAGACGCCGACCCCTACAACTATCAATTTTTGTTTTGCTTGTTACACTACAATAATTCCGCAATTCCGTGGTTGTTCACCTTCGGTGAAATGGGTGTTAGGCTTCGCCTAAACCCTTCGAGTTTGCCAACGGCAAACATCTCCATTCCGCATTACGCATTCCGAATTGCTCATCAAATTCCGATTTGTCTTAACCGTAAATGTACATCATTTTTTCAAACAAAAACGGCAGCCCGAAAAATTATCTCGGGCTGCCGTTTTGTGATGATGTTTTTAATATTTCGCCGCGAGCTCTTCCGCCTCGTCTGTGTTCGAGGTGTTGTAGTCAACGCCCATTGCGGCGAATCTCTCTGCGTCCTCAACGGTATCGACCGTCCATACGTTTACGGCGATTCCGCGGGCCTTGCACTTTGCGAGGAGCTCCTCGTTCATTGCAGGGTAACCGATGTCAAGACCGACGTTGTCCTTCTGCAGTCTGTCGAGCCAGTTGTCGTCGATTCCGCCGCAGAGGAACATCGCGGGCTGATCCTTGTGATGAACGCGAAGGCTTTCAAGCGCCTCGTAGAAGAACGAAATAATAATGGTATGGTCGGCATAGTCGCCGATGATGTCCATGACCTCGTCCATCTGCTCTACGGTGAACTTCCACTTTATCTCAAGCACGGCGACCTTGCCGTAACGCTTGCAGACGCCGATGTATTCGGCAAGGGAAGGGAGGAAGAGGTCGGGTCGGCCTTTCGTTCCGTCAATATCATTGATGCGTACGCCGCGCAGAGTATCGAACGTGTTGTCCTCAATCTGTACGCTCTGTCCGCTGACTCTCTCCGTATTGAAGTCGTGCATGATGATATATTTGCCGTCGGACGTGAAATGCACGTCCGTCTCGATACCGTAGTACGAACGGTTGCCCGCCGCAACGAACGCGGGCATCGTGTTCTCGGTCTCAACGCACGAGCAGCCGCGGTGCGCAATCATCTTCGTTTTGCCGACTTTTGCTTTAAGCGTGTTCATGCTTTGCCTCTCAGAACAGACCCTTGATTTTGTCGACGATGCCGCCGACCTTGTCAACGGAAATCTTCGCCTTAACGCCGTCGACAATCTTCGATATAGCCTCGTCGAGAAGGTCAACGCCGATGACGGACTCAACGGTTTTGATGGGGTCCTTCTTGAACTTCTCGATGAGCGACTTATCGCTCGTGATTTTTTCAATCGTTTCGGTAATTTTTGCTTTGATATCCATAATAAGCCTCCTGAGCTTAAATTTTGTTCTTATATATTATACCAAAATCCGCGCACAAAATCAAGAGATTTATAATGTAGGATGGAGAGTTCAAATCTCTCCCTCCGTTTGATATTTCCGTGCACAAACGTAAACCGTACCGTAGGGGAGACCATTGGTCTCCCACCTAATAATTCGCGTGCTTTCGAGAGACGGGCGAGCCGGCGCTCGAGTTCAAATCCCTTCGGAGCAAAAGAAAAAGCACTGCTTTTGCAGTGCTTTTTCTTTTGGCGGAGAAGGAGAGATTTGAACTCTCGCGCCGGTTACCCGACCTACACCCTTAGCAGGGGCGCCTCTTCGGCCTCTTGAGTACTTCTCCGTAAGCGGCGCCGAATGAGCCGCTTGCCCTAATATTATAATCACATGTCGGGCGTTTGTCAACTGTTAATTACAAAAAAGATAAAAAGAACGTCACCTGCGGCCTCTTTTTTGACAAATTGCGAGAAAATCCGCAAATGACGCAAAAAATTCCGCGAAAGGGTGGAAAACCCGACCGTTCTGTGGTAAAATGTATAATGAGGTAATTTGGTAACCAAATGCGCCGCGGCGCATGGGTTACTGCCCCAATAAATATCAATCGGGAGGAAAAATACATGAACACAGGCCTTGTTGTTCTCATCGGTCTGGGCGTCGTTTTCTTCGGCCTCATATGCCTCGTAGGTATATGCAAGCTGCTCGGAATGGCCGTTCAGGCGATTGAGGCAAAACTTCCGGCACCTGCAAAGGAGACGCCGTCCGTAAAGAGTGCGTCACCCGACCCGGGCCCGCGCGGAGAGATTATCGCAGCCGTTGCCGCAGCTATTGCGGAGGAACTCGGCGAGGACGTTTCGGGAATCCGAATCCTGTCGCTGAGGAAGCTTTGATTTCAAAAAAACGAAAATAATTTAAATGGAGAATATCATGAAAAAATACAACGTAAACGTAAACGGAACCATGTACGAGGTTGAAATCGAACTCGCGTCCGAGTCCGAGGTTAAGGCATCCGCCGCAGCTCCCGCCGCCTCCCCCGCACCCGCCGCAGCACCTGCTCCCGCAGCAGCACCTGCTCCCGCAGCAGCAC
>JAZUGD010000228.1:0-3128 GCA_045641025.1 Eubacteriales bacterium | reverse complement strand
ATGCTCAAGAGTCTCGGCGCAAGCGATGCCGTCAACCTTGACGGCGGCGGCTCGTCAACCATGATAATAAACGAGGACGGTCTAAGCGTTATGAACTCCCCGTCCGACGGCGCTCTGCGCAGTATCTTCAGCAGCCTCATGATAATCAAATAAAGCAAAACTCCCGGAAAAGCGCTGCGCTTTTCCGGGGGTTTTATCATCCTTACGAATTAATTTGTAACTATATTTTGAACTATACCCGAAGCGGTTGCCATTTTGGAGACCGTATGCTATAATAGTAGAACATTCTACCAATCGGAGAACAACGATGAATTATCAGACGCTTAATCTCCTGTTCCGGTGCAATAAAGAGTTCAGCCATGAGAAAATCCGTCTGCAGGAGCTTTCGGACACCGAATGCATGATATGTTCCTACGTATATTCGCACGAAAACTGCTCGCAGGACGACGTTTCGACGGCGCTGAAAACCGACAAGACCACCGTCGGAAAAGCGCTCGTCTCGCTTGAAAACAAGGGGTGCGTCGTGCGGGAGCAGGACGGGAGCGACAGACGAATCAAACGGCTGTCTCTCACCGACGTCGGGCGTGAAAAGGTTGCAAAGCTGCTTGACGTTCACGACAACTGGCTTCACGAAATCATGACCTGTCTCTCCCCGGAAGAACAAAGACAATTCGAGAATTACTGCGAGCGGCTGCTTGCCGCCGCGGAAAAACTTACAGACAACGGAGGAAATCACAATTGAATCACGAAAACAAAGTATCGGCAGCAGAATCCTTTAAGACCGGCTCCATCCCCGGAATCGTTATCAAAAACAGTATTCCGGCGCTCATCGCCATGATGATGGTAATGGTCTATAACCTTGCCGATACTTTCTTTTTAGGCCTTACTCATAACGACCTGATGGTAACGGCGGTGTCCTTTGCCACACCGCTGTTTATGATATTTATGTCGCTCGGCACACTGTTCGGCGTGGGCGGCACGTCGGTAATCTCCCGTGCACTCGGAGAGGGACGCACGGAATACGCCAAAAAGACGTGCTCGTTCTGTATGTGGGCGTGCGTTGCCGTAGGCGGCGTTATGATGGCGCTTCTCTGGATATTCCTTGACGACGTGACCGTGATGCTCGGCGCAAGCGCCGACAGCGTCGGGCTTACGAAGGATTACCTTGCCGTCGCCGTCGGCTGCGGTGTCTTCTCGATGATTTCGAACTGCTTCTCGTCAATCGTCCGTACCGAGGGCGAGGCGATGAAAGCAATGACCGGAACGCTCATCGGCAACCTGCTCAACATGATTCTCGACCCCATATTTATTCTTTGGTTCAAATGGGGCGTTACCGGAGCGGCTGTTGCAACCGTTATCGGCAATGCGGTTGCCGCGGGATATTATGTTCTGTATTTCATCAGGGGAAAATCCGCGCTTTCGATAAGTCCGAAATATTTCTCGGTAAAGAACAAAATTCTCTCGGGCGTTATGTCCGTCGGAATTTCGGCGTCTCTTGCCAACCTGCTCGTCAGCGTTTCGTCCATCGTCGTCAATTCACAGCTTTCCGGATATGAGAACGGTGACATGCTCGTTGCAGGTTACGGCGTGACCGCAAAGGTCATAATGATTGTTACTCTCATCGGCATCGGTATAGGAAGCGGCGTTCAGCCGTTTCTCGGGTACTGCTACGGAGCCAAAGAAAAGGAACGTCTTGTCGGCGGCACCCGTTTCTCGGCGCTGTTCGGACTTGTGTTCTGCGCCGTGATCTCCGCGCTCTGCTATATCTTTGCGGAACCGATCGTAAAAATCTTCCTTACCGATATGACCGCCCTTGAATCGGGCGTGCATTTCACGCGTATTCTTATGAGCACGGCGTGGCTCATCGGCGCGTTCGCCATCTGTCAGAACACTCTGCAGGCAGTCGGCGCGGCAACGCCCGCGCTTCTTGCATCAATCTTCCGTCAGGGTATCATCTTCATTCCCGCGGTGTTCATTATGAAAGCCCTCATCGGTGTTGACGGACTCATCTGGGCACAGCCCGTCGCGGACGTGCTCTCTCTTGCGGTCGTTATCATTATGCTGTGGATGAAAATCAAGAAAACCGATTTTGCAAAAACCGAGGTCGGGGAAAATGAATAACCGCTTTGACGTCGAAAAGGAAAACGCGTATGAACGGTAACGAAAATGAAAACGGAATCGTCGGACGTTTCTCCGTTGCGCTCGGCTTGTTCGACTATATCAATCCGATTTTTTACGGCGTTACCGTTAATACGGTAATGGTGAAAATGTTCGGTGTCATGAGCGTCCCGACCTATATCCTTTTTGCGGTTGGTGCGGTAATTTCGCTCATTTTCGGACTTTCAATCCCGACGGTCAAGCTCATCGTCGGGCTCGGAAAAATGCAGTTCAAAATGCCGGTCAATCTCGTGTCGTTCGTGAATACGGGGATCCTTCTTTCCGGCATCGCGCTCGTTTCCCACGTTGTCGGAGTAAAGCCGCTGACGCTGATTATCGTTTTGCTCTGTGCGGCGGGAATTATCGGATTTCTTTGGTATAAAACCGGAAAGTTCAATACGGTTGCCGTGCTTATCGGCGCGGTCGGGTATCTCATGATATACGCATCTCTTATTACGCTGTCGGTAAGAAACGGCGTGATACCGCCGATTTTTTTATACGCGCTTGCAATCTGCCTTTTCGTATTTCTCTGCCTTGTCGGAATACTGTCAAACCTCAAAAACGCAAAGGTGCATTGGGTGATAGAAATCTCAAACGTGGTGTGTCAGTTTTCCGTCGCGCTTGCAACGGTTATCCTGCTTTGCAGATAAGAAAAAAGCCGTACCGGTTTGATCGGTACGGCTTTTTCAGTCTATTATTATAACCTTGTTTTGATACTGCTCGAGCATCTTTTTAATCTCGGGGAGGGCGGCCTCGCGGTACTTGTCCGACCATTTGAGCAGGGCGCGCAGGGATTTTACCGTTTCCTTTTTGCCCTTCTCAAGTCCGAGCTTGCGGCGGATGAAGCGGCGTATTATGCGAAAACGGCACTTGCGGCGGGGCACGTCGAGCAGATATATTCTGTCCGCCTCCTCGAACGTTTGCATGCACCATTTGTAGTACACGCCCTCGATAATCCAGCCGTCCTTTTC
>JAZUGD010000227.1:0-8155 GCA_045641025.1 Eubacteriales bacterium | reverse complement strand
CCCTCAAGCACGACCGTCCGGTCGGCAAGGATTGCCTCGTTCATATAGTGGGTTATGAACACCACGGTTACGCCCTCCTCACGGTTGAGGCGGCGTACGGCATCCATTACCTCGCGTCTGCCCGACGGGTCGAGCATAGCGGTGCTTTCGTCGAAAATTATAAGCTTTCGCTTCATTGCGAGCACGCCCGCGATTGCGACTCTCTGCTTCTGACCGCCCGAAAGCTTGTAGACGGTAGAGCGTGCGAATTCGGTCATTCCGACCGTTTCGAGCGCCGCGTCGACGCTCCTTCTTATCTCGTCTGAGGGTACGCCGACGTTTTCGCATCCGAATGCGACATCCTCCTCGACTATCGTTGCAACGAGCTGGTTGTCGGGATTCTGAAATACGATTCCGACGTCGCGGCGCGCGTCGAATACGTCCTTTTCCGTTATATCGTCGGCACACATATCGCGCCCCTCGAGATATACGGAGCCGCTGTCGGGAGTGAGCACGAACGACGCGAGCTTTGCAAGCGTCGATTTGCCCGAACCGTTATGGCCGAGCACGGCGACGAACTCGCCCTCGTACACGTCAAGCGACAGTCCCTCAAGCACCGGCACCGGTGCCCGTCCTTCGTCTGCGGGATAGGCGAAGGAAACGTTTTCAAGCCGCAGAAGCGGGTCTTTCTTTTCGCTCATATGCGTCACCCGTTTATCCACACCGCAGTGGCGCCTGCCGGAAGAACGAGTCCCGACGATTTTACGGGGAGACCTATTTCATCGGCATCGAGTCTTCCTCTGCCGCGAAGCTGCTCGGGCAGAGCGCTCATTATCATATATCCCATTGATGAGGGAGATATTCCGGTAGTGTAGGAATTGACGAGGAAGAAGAGCGGGTCGTCGGAGAGGAGTCCGGCGCACAGGTCTATAAGTCCCCACGCCGCTTCCTCAAGCTTCCACACCTCTCCGCCCGGTCCGCGCCCGTATGACGGCGGGTCCATGATTATGCCGTCGTATTTATGCCCGCGGCGGATTTCCCTTTCGACGAATTTTCTGCAGTCGTCGACGATGTATCTTACCGGTGCCTCGGCAAGCCCCGACAGCGCGAGGTTTTCTTTAGCCGCCTGCACCATTCCCTTTGCCGCGTCTACGTGGCATACCGCCGCGCCCGCTTTTGCCGCCGCCGCGGTTGCGCCGCCGGTGTACGCGAAAAGGTTCAGAACGGAGACCTCACGTCCCTCGGCGCGTCTTTTTTTGATAAGCTCCGAGGTCATGTCCCAGTTGACAGCCTGCTCGGGAAAGAGTCCCGTATGCTTGAAGCCCATGGGACGGAGTCTGAACGTGAGCTCACCGTAGGAAACGCACCAGTTATCGGGCATTCCGCGATCGTCCCACGCTCCGCCGCCGCTCTTTGAGCGCTTGTATATACCGTGCGCACGGTTCCACAGCGGACTTGCCTTAGGCGTGTCCCATATTATCTGCGGGTCGGGCCGCACGAGCACGACGTCGCCCCACGACTCGAGGCGCTCGCCGCGAGTGGCATCGAGGAGGACGTAATCTTTCCAGTTATTGCTTACACGCATATCTTTATTCCTTATTCCCGTCCGGTACGACGGGCTTCTTCTTTTTCGGAGGCACGACTATGTTCGAGCCGTTGAGTATTCTCTCGTCGGTGATTCTTCTCGTGACACCGCGGCCTGCGGTCACGGTTTTGTTGAAGTACCTGCCCATTACGGATGCACCGGAATGAGCGTGGCAGATGGCCATTGCAAGCGCGTCCGCCGTATCGTCGGGACGCGGGGGCTTCTCAAGCCCGAGCAGCGTCGTGACCATGGTTATCATCTGCTTTTTATCTGCTCTGCCGTAGCCGGTTATCGCCTGCTTTGCCTGAAGCGGGGTGTACTCGAATATGCCGAGTCCCATACGGTGCGCAAGGCAGATTATGACGCCTCTCGCCTCGGCGACGACTATACCGGTTTTCTGGTTGGTATTCCAGAAAAGCTCCTCTATTGCCATGCAGGAGGGTTTATGGCGATTGATTATCGCCTCAAGCTGTTCGTGGATGAGTCTGAGACGTTCTTCGACGCTCAGGTCCTTGTCCGTGAGAATCGAGCCGTAATCTATTGCGCGTACCTGACCGCGCTCGTATTCTATGACTCCCCAGCCGACGATTGCGATACCGGGGTCAATACCGAGTATTATCATGGCGCAAGACTCTCCTTCCCGACAGACTATAATAACCCATTTTTATAACTTGTATATTATATCACAGTAAAAATAAAATGTCAAAGATTTTCGGTATTATTCTGCCGCTTGTGTTGACTTTTTTCCTTCAAAATTGTAAAATATACGGAGTAATATTATAATCTACAGTAACTTGGACGGATTATTATGGAATACAGACGCGTATTCGCCAAGGTAAACCTTGACGCAATAGGTAAAAACATCTCTCTCATACAGAACCGCATCCCCGAAGGCGTGGGCATCATGCCGATTATTAAAGCGGACGCCTACGGTCACGGTGCGGTTGAAATAGCGCGCTTTCTTCACAACCGCGCAACGTATTTCGGAGTTGCCGCGGTAGACGAGGCAATTGAGCTTCGCCGTGCGGGAATCGACACGCCGATACTGATTCTCGGCTACACCTTCCCCGATTTCTACGACGATATCGTTACGTACGACATTACCCCCGCGATTTTCAGCTACAAGAACGCCTGCCTGCTTGACAAGGTGGCACGCTCGAAGGGCAAGATTGCCAACATTCATATAGTCGTGGACACCGGCATGTCGCGTATAGGCTATCAGGTTTGCGAAGAATCAGCCGACGAGGTCAAGAAGATTTCGGAGCTCAAGAACCTCTGCGTTGAGGGCATATTCAGCCACTTTGCGACCGCTGACGAGGAAGACCTCGGTGAGTCGCACAGACAGAGAGAACGCTTCGACGCATTTCTCGCAATGCTGAAGGAGCGCGGCGTTGAGCCGAGACTCCGTCACCTGAACAACAGTGCCGGAATCATGAACATGAACGACAACTGCTACGACATGGTGCGTGCGGGAATCATTCTGTACGGACTGTACCCGTCGGACGAGGTGGACAAGGAGTCCTTCCCTCTCGTACCCGCGATGGAGCTTATCACGCATATCTCTCACGTTAAGACCCTGCCCGCGGGACGCGGCATCAGCTACGGTCACACGTTCGTGACCGACCGCGAAACGGTTGTTGCAACGGTACCCGTAGGATACGCGGACGGTTACCCCCGCGCCCTCTCCGGCGTAGGCGACGTTCTCATCTCCGGCGTGCGCTGTCCGATTCTCGGACGCGTCTGCATGGACCAGATGATGGTTGACGTAACGAACGTTCCCGGTGCGAGAGTCGGCGACATAGTAACTCTCGTAGGACGCGACGGTGCCGAGTGCATCACGGTCGAGGAGCTTGCAAAGCCCGCCGCCTCGTTCAATTACGAGTTCGTCTGCAACATAAGCAGACGCGTGCCTCACGCGTACTTCAGACGCGGCGAGCACATCAAGACCGTATCGTACCTCGATTACGAGGCTAAATAAGAATAATCACCCGAAAGGAAAAACATAAAATGAGCATTTTAAGAGGTGCCGCAGTCGTCGGTCAGTCCGGCGGTCCCACCGCGGCGATAAACGCCACTCTCGCGGGAGTTATCCGCGAGGCCGTAAAGCAGATTGAGGGAGGCGAGTCCCTTACCGCTCTGTACGGCATGAAAAACGGTATCGAGGGCTTCATGGACGAAAGACTCGTCAACCTCGGTGAGCTTTTCACGCTTAAGCGCGCTCCCGACGAGGAAAAGCTCGCGCGTCTTGCAATGACCCCCGCCGCCGCACTCGGCTCCTGCCGCAAGAAGCTGCCTCCGCTTGAGGGCAACGACGAATACTACGAGAAGCTTATCGCGCTCTTTAAGAAGTACGACATAAGATATTTCTTCTACATCGGCGGAAACGACTCGATGGATACCGCCGCAAAGCTCGGCGAATACACGAAGAACCACGACTATGAGATGAGAGTCATCGGTCTGCCCAAGACGATTGACAACGACCTCGTGGGTACCGACCATACTCCCGGCTTCGGCAGTGCCGCAAAGTACGTTGCTGCCACAATCAGCGAAATCGTACGCGACTGTGCGGTTTACACCGTACCCGCGGTCACCGTTGTCGAGATTATGGGACGCGACGCAGGCTGGCTTACCGCCTCCGCCGCTCTGCCGTCCGTTATCGGCGGCGACGCGCCCGACCTCGTATATCTGCCCGAAAGACCGTTCTCGATTAAGGAATATTTCGAGGACGTTCGCAAAATCATGGAAAAGAAGCCGAACGTCGTCGTTGCGGTTTCCGAGGGTATCCGCGATGCTGACGGCAAGTACGTATGTGAGTCCGTAAGTGCGGGCGGCACCGACGTATTCGGTCACAAGGCGCTTACCGGTACCGGCAAGGCACTCGAGCTTGCCACCAAAGCAGAGCTCGGTTGCAAGGTACGCTCCGTTGAGCTCAACATCAGCCAGAGATGCGCATCTCACATCGCGTCTCTCACCGATATAAAGGAATCCGAAGCCGTAGGCATGTCCGGCGTTCGCGCCGCCGTTGAGGGTCACACCGTTTGCATGATGGCAATCCGCCGTCTCGAGGGTGAGACCTACTCCTCCGATTTTGTTCCGATGAACGTATCCGAGATTGCAAACAAGGTAAAGAGCGTTCCCGCAGAGTACATAAACGAGCGCGGCAACTTCGTAACCGAGGGATGCATCAACTATCTCCTTCCGCTTATCGGCGGCGAGATTTATCCCGAATACGACCGCGGCATGCCCGTTCATCTTATAATCGAGTAATGGCGGAAAAACTGAAATATCTCGAAGCGGCGAGAGTCACCGGCACTCACGGAGTGCGCGGTGCGGTAAGGCTCGAGTGTCTTGCCGATTCTCCCGACGTTATAAAAGCCCTGCCCCGCCTTTATAAAAAAAGCGGAGACGCGTACGTCCCGCTGACGCCCGTTAACGTCTCCGTATATAAGGGTGCGCTTCTGACCACCTTTGAAGAGCTTACCTCTCTTGAGGCGGCAATACCGCTCAAGGGCTCGGTTCTCTACGCTCTGCGCGACGATATACCGCTCCCCGAGGGGACTCATTTTATCGCCGACATGCTCTCTCTCCCCGTGATAGATGAGACCCGCGGAAACGTGGGAGTTCTCGGTGACGTGATTGAGCCCGCGGGACGGCAGATATACGTCGTAACAAAGCCCGACGGCGGCTCCTTCATGATTCCCGCCGTTCCCGAATTCATAAAGGACATCGTCACCGACGGTGACGGCGCCGGCATATACGTCCGTCTTATCGACGGTATGATTGAGGGGTAATTATGCGCTTTGACATTATGACTCTCTTCCCCGACCTCGTTGACACGGTTCTCAGCGAAAGTATCATCGGCCGTGCGAGAAGTGCCGGAGTCATCGACGTGAGAGTTCACAACATCAGGGATTACTCCGAGGACAAGCACAAAAGAGTCGACGACACGCCCTACGGCGGCGGCCGAGGTATGCTCATGGCGGCGCCTCCGATATATAACTGCTATGCGTCGGTGCTTTCGGGACACGAGGGCGAGATAATCACCGAGGCACCCGAAAAGCCCGAGGGTGTGCGCGTTATTTACATGTCACCGAAGGGCAAAACCTTCACTCAGGCGGACGCCCGCAGACTCGCGGATTACGACAGACTGTTCATCCTCTGCGGACACTACGAGGGAGTCGACCAGAGAATCATCGACGAGATTGTCGACGAGGAAATCTCCATCGGAGACTTCGTGCTGACCGGCGGTGAGATTCCCGCGTGCATCGTGACCGATGCGGTCGCGCGCCTTATAGACGGCGTGCTCCCGCTTCCCGAATGTCACGAAAAGGAAACCTTTGAGGGCGGGCTTCTCGAATACCCGCAGTACACCCGTCCGGCGGTCTTCCGCGGACGCGAGGTGCCCGACGTTCTCGTATCGGGACACCATGCGAACATCGACTCGTGGAGACACGAACAATCGGTGGAAATTACAAACGAGCGGCGCCCCGACCTTACGGACGGAAACTAAAGCCGGCCGAAATATTCAAGCACTCCGTTACATAGTCCCGCGGCGAACAGCCCGGGACTGTTTGCCATAAGTGCGGCATCGCCCGGATTCGTAATGAATCCGAGCTCCGCAAGCACGGCGGGCATCGCCGTACGCCGGAGTACGTACAATTCCCGGCGTACGCTGACACCTCTGTTTCGCAGTCCCGTAGCGTATGAAAGCTGTTCGGCTATATCCGCCGCGGCGCGCTCCGCGTTACCCCCGCGGGTAAAGACGAGCGTCTCGCAGCCCGACGCGTTCACTATATCGGACGCGTTGGCGTGCAGACTTAAAAAGAGGTCGGCACCCCACGTATTCGCGGCATTCACGCGTGACGCAAGAGACGTCGCAACTGACGTACCGAGCTGCGTCGACGCATTCGGACGCGACAGACGCACGTCAAAACCGCGTGCCTCAAGCTCGGATGCGGCGAGGATGCCTATTCTGAAAACGAGGTCCTGCTCGCGGTAGCCGTTGCCCTCCGCTCCGGCGTTGGGATTTTTCGGATTGTGCCCCTGGTCGACATATATTCTTATTGCCATAAATTATCCTTTCGGTTTCAGGTGAGTAAATGAAAGAAATGCAGAAGCTTCTCAGCCGCGTGAGATACGCGGTACAGAAATATGACATGATTGACGACGGAGACGTCGTTGCCGTAGGCGTATCGGGAGGAAAAGACTCTCTTTCCATGCTTTGCGCTCTTGCGGAAATGAGAAGCTTTTACCCTAAAAAATACGACCTCGTCGCAGTAGCGGTAGACATGGGCTTTGACAAGCTCGCCTCCGCTCCCCCCAAGGCGGATTATACGGATATTGCGGAGCTTTGCGGTCGTCTCGGCGTTCCCTTCCGCGTGAAGGAAACCGAAATTGCGAAAATCATTTTCGAGGCGCGGAAGGAAGACAACCCGTGCTCGCTGTGTGCCAACATGAGACGAGGCGTGCTTCACAAGGAGTCCGTTGCGGCGGGCGCGAACAAGCTTGCGCTCGGGCATCATTTTGACGATGCCGTGGAGACGCTGATGCTGAACCTTTTCTTTGACGGACGCTTCGGCTCGTTCTCTCCGGTGACCGAGCTTTCGCGCCGTGAGATTACGGTGATACGCCCTATGATTCACGTAAAGGAAAAAGACATAAAATCGTTTGCCGCCGCCGCAAAGCTGCCGGTAATCGAAAGCGCGTGTCCCGCCGACGGCGAGACCGAACGGGCAAAAATGAAGGAATATCTTGCGTCGTTTGACCGCGAGCACCGCGGGCTTTACAGAAGGCTTCTCGGTGCACTTGAGCGCACGGGAATCGACGGGTGGAAGGAATAATCATTCACCGCAGAATACGTAATCACAGAGCGCGGACGCTACGGCAAGAGAAAACTCCGTCTGATATGCGTCGTCGCAAAGGCGCTCTTTTTCCTTCGGATTTGAAAGAAAACCGCATTCGATAAGCACGGCGGGCGCGTCGATTCTTCTGAGAAGATAAATCGAGCTGCCTGCCGGTTTTATTTCCCGGGTGTTACCGTTTTGCAGGTGTGTGACAACCGAGTCCCTGACCGTTTCGGCAAGCACGCGGCTCCCGTCGCTTTTCGTACCGTAATACACCTGCGTGCCGGAGTACCGCGGGTCGGGAAACTTGTTCATATGTACGCTCACGAAAACGGGGTTCTCCTGCTCCCTTGTAAGGCGGACCCGGTTTCGCAGGTCGTACGTTTTCTTTTTGCCCGCATAGTCCTCAAGGTCGTCGTATCTGTCGTAGAGCATTGAGTCGTCCGTTCGCGTCATTACCGTTTTCATACCGAGAAGATTACACATTGCGTTCAGCTTTTTCGCTACGGCGAGGTTCAGCCCCTTTTCGCATACGCCGTCCTCCGACACGGCTCCACCGTCCTCGCCGCCGTGACCCGCATCTATCACGATAACCGGCTTTTTCTCCGGCGCCGTGTCGGTCACGACGGTTTTATTCCCCGTGATTACCGTCTGCACGGAGCTGCCGAGAATTACCACCGCGACGGAAAGCGCACACGTCCAGAACACGAACGCGGCAATATACGATTTTGACCCGTCGGTTTTCATT
>JAZUGD010000226.1:0-2832 GCA_045641025.1 Eubacteriales bacterium | reverse complement strand
AAAAAACCAAAAAATGAACGCGGGCCCGAGCCGGCCGAGCTTTTTTTGCTGCAAAAAAAAATCCCCGCTCATGAAAATGAGCGGGGAAGTGAATCGTGCTGTGGATTACTGAATGGGCTGAGGTGCGTAACCGAGGGTGATGCCGTCCCACTTAGCAAGATACTTAAGAAGTCTCGTAACGTCGAGGTTACTGATCTTCGGCTGGTAGTAAGCCTTGTTAACGTCATCGGTATCAAGGCCGTAGGTCTTGAAGAAGGTGTCGTCCTTCTGGTTCTTGCTGTACGAACCGTCGATCATAACGTCGGCACTGTCGAGGTTGATCGGGTTGTCCCACTTTGCAAGATACTTGAGGATGCAGGTAACGTCAGCAACGGTAATCTTGCCGTCGCCGTTGGCGTCGCCGAATGCCTTCATGTTGCAGTCACCGAAGTTCTGGAGACCCTCGGCAGGATTGTTGAGATGGTCCCAATCCATGTAATTGCCGTACTTGATGTCGCCGCAGAGAGCGCACTTCTGACCGTACTGACCCTTAACTCTTGCGGAAGGATATCTTGCGATGAAGACTTCGCCCCATGCCTCGGTACCGTCGTCATACTTATGACCGATCTTGGCAACGAAGTTGGTCTTTTCGGACCAGTCGCAGTTCTTGCAGGCGGTGAGGTGGTAACCGTCGGTGGTGCAGGAAACTTCAACGTCGCTCTCTGTGAGTTCAAACTCGGGAGCTTCGATGGTTTCAACCTTCGCGGTCTTTCCGCAAACGCTGCAGAGAGTAACGATACGGCCGTTTACCTTTTCGTGAGTACCGTTGTTGTTTCTGCAGGAAGGCTCAACGCGGGTAATGTCAGCGGGATTGGTGGAAGCCTTGTGTCCGAGAGCGGATACGGGATCGGTAGTGAAGGAGAGACCGCAGGAACAGGTCTTTACGGTAAATCCGGGATCCGTGCAGGTAGGATCGGTAACTTCGGAGGTCCATTCGTGAGCGTGGCCGCCGCCTACGGTAACCTTGGCGGAACCGAAGTTTTCGCCGCCGATGGATACGCAGTCAACGGTGTGCTCGCCTGCGACAGCGGTGGGAAGAACCTTGAACTTGATGCTGTAAGCGGTACCGTCGGCGGTAATCTCGGCAGCATCCTCGAAGTCTACGTTAACGGAGGTCTTGTTTCCGAGGTCTTCAATCTTATCGGACTGCTTGTTTGCAGCTGCAATAGCAGCATCGGAAGTAGTGGAAGTGCCGTAAGCGGATTCGATGCCTACGAGCTCGAATACGGTGTTGTCGTAAGAAACAGCGGAGCTGAGAAGGTCGAGAGTAACGCCTTCGTTGTTGGCGATGTCAACCTTGATTTCGAAGGTGTCACCGGGGTTAACGGATTCTGCAACGTCGGCAGCCTTGATTTCCATAGGCTCAACGGGAGTCGGGTCATCCGTGATGATGGGCTCGTCGCCTTCGATAACGATGGTCGGGAATCTGTAGTCTATTGCGATCGGGTTATCGAAGAAGTCGGTCCAGTCGTCATACTTAACGGTGAACTCGTAGGAACCGGGTTCGATATCTTCGGGAATCTGAAGAGCGATGGTGGCGATTTCACCGGTACCGTAGAAGCCTCGGGAGATGAGCCATTCGTCGCCTTCGTCGAAGGTTACGTTATCGGAACCGATAAGAACTCCGAAATAATCGGCGGTCTTGTTACCGAAAAGGGTAGCAGACGCATATTCCCAGTTGGAAATCTCGTTGTTGTTGGATTTCTTGGGTCCGGTCAGCGCGGTGGACTTGATACCGCCGGGAAGGTTGATCTGGTAAGCGAGCGACTGAATGGTGTAAAGGCCGGCTACGGGGATTTCACCGAAGGTATCGGTGATGTAGTCTACGTAGTCCTGAACCTCGGGGTCGCCCCAGCACTCAGTGATGCTCATGGAGAGAGTGAACTTATCGCCGGGGGCATAAGTATCTTTGCCGGTGGTGGCGGTAAGAACGGTCTTGCCGGGAATCTGGTCATAATACTTGCCTTCGTAAGCATTCGAAGTAAATACGAATGCGGCGGAGATCATTGTGAGACAGAGAATGAGTGAGATTATCCGTTTCATACAATTTTCCTTTCTTTGCTTGAAAAAACGTTCAGTATGTGCTGTGCACATCCATTCGAGTTTATTGTACCACGGGGATTCGGGAAAATCAATAGTTTTCTATAATAATTATTATAAGTTTTCGTCGATTTTGAGCTGCTCTGCGGATGCCGACGGAGAAACCGTCGTATCGTTGTACGGTATTCCGAGATGCGCGTACGCAGCGGGTGTGACTATGCGTCCCTTCGGAGTGCGTGCAAGGAAGCCCGTCTGAATGAGATACGGCTCGTAAACGTCCTCGATGGTAACCGATTCCTCGCCGACCGTTGCCGAAAGAGTTTCAAGACCGACGGGACCGCCTCCGTAGTATCTGATTATCGTTTCAAGTATCGTGCGGTCGGTGTTGTCGAGACCGAGCTCGTCGATTTCGAGAAATTCAAGAGACGCCTTCGCACATTCGAGGTCGATGACGCCGTTTCCTTTGACCTCGGCGAAATCACGGATTCTTTTGAGCAGTCTGTTTGCGATTCGCGGAGTCCCGCGCGAGCGTGACGCTATCTCTGCGGCTCCGTCCTCGGTGATCGGCACTCCGAGAAGATTCGCGCTCCTTGTGATTATTATCCCGAGTTCCTCGGGAGTGTAAAGCTCAAGCTTCAGAAGCACTCCGAAACGGTCGCGGAGCGGAGTGGAAAGCTGACCGGCTCTCGTGGTCGCACCTATGAGAGTGAACGGCGGCAGCGGCAGACGTATGCTTCGTGCCGCGGGACCCTT
>JAZUGD010000225.1:0-3063 GCA_045641025.1 Eubacteriales bacterium | reverse complement strand
CGAGCCATTGGCATGGCTCAGCGGCCTTACCAACCACCC
Source organism: Eubacteriales bacterium (assembly GCA_045641025.1). GTDB lineage: Bacteria > Bacillota > Clostridia > Oscillospirales > CAG-272 > UMGS1312. The sequence continues at coordinate 3,024 of JAZUGD010000225.1, read as the reverse complement.
CGAGCGGGGTGGTTGGGCGACGAAGGCGAAAAAAGCCCGGTGGGCTCTTTTCGCCGAGGAATCACGACAACAAGGAGTGTCACACCGTGAGGGTAAGCGCAGCGTCGAACGGTGTGAGACGACTATGTTGTCGGAAGGGCCGCGTGACTTCGTTACCAACTCACTAACATAACCTATTCCGCACGAATCTCGGTACCATATTTTCGTAAGATCGCAACTTACAGTTTAATCAGACTAACAAGAACACCCCATAAACTCCTTGCATTTCTTCCCGTCCTCTGCTATAATTTATATACAAACCCAATCCCCATCGAAAGAGGTACGTCATGAAAAAATTCCATATAGAAACTCTCACCGAAAAATGCTTCGGACTCGGTCATTATCCGTGTGCGAACGTCAACTCGCACAAGGGTGAAATTTATCTCCCTTACGGCACCGCAAACGAAGAAAAGGACACCGGATATGCACTCTATTCCTCCGATAACGGAAGAAACTTTGAAAAAGCCGAGGCCATACCGTACAGAACCGCGCTGTTTCAGCAGATGTCCGACGGCACCTTTATGGCTCTTGAAAACCACGGCGGAACGTTCCGCAACCTCTTTAACTGCAGCTACGGCGACGCGCAGTTTATCCTGAACGTATACCGTGCCGAAACCTACGAGGACGTAATGGAGGGCAGAGTTACAACCGAATTTGCCGTTCTTGATATACCCGAGCTCACGTGGGGCTACGGCGACTCCAATAACAAGGGCATCGGCTGCGTGACCGGATGGAAGGAACTTTCAAACGGCGACGTTCTTCTCACGATGTACGGTCAGACGAAGAGCGATACGACCCTTTGCCCCTATTTCGTGAAGTGGGGTCCTTACGACTTCTATCTTTACAGAACGTGGTGCCTCGTCTCTCACGACAAGGGAAAAACCTTCGAGTTCGTTACGACAATAGCCGACGTACAGACCTATCCCATCCCCGATATAAACGCTGAAGGGTATTGCGAAACCGATATCGTCGAGCTTGAGAACGGTCATATTCTCGCGGTTCTCCGTACCGGCGGACACAACGTAAAATCACCTCTTTACGCCTGCCATTCCTACGATTACGGCAAAACGTGGGAGAAGCCGTACGAGATTTACGAGTGGGGCGTGCTTCCGAAAATCCTCAAAATGAAGAGCGGCAGAGTGGTGGTTGCGACCGGTCACCCCGACGTATTCGTCCTCGTGTCCGACGACGGCGGTATTACGTGGTCGGATAAGGTCACCGTGCAGGATGACCCCGGCGACTGGAACAAGACCACGTCCGGATACAACTCGATTTTTGAGTGTGAGGACGGCGTTATCACCTTAATATACGACGCATCGTTTGAGGCAAAGAACGACGTCCCCGAGGACGCACAGCTTCAGAGATACGTATATCAGAAAACCTTCAGACTTATTGAAGACTGAAAACAAAAAAAGACGCCCGCAGGCGTCTTTTTTAATTGGTTTTATTTGCCGAGCTTAACGTCCCAGTTTGCAAGATACTTGAGCAGGAGCGTAACGTCGGTTACGTTTATCTTGCCGTCGGCGTTTACGTCAGCGGCGCTCTCGTTAATCTTTATATCCCATTTGGCAAGATGCTTGAGCAGCGCGGTAACGTCGGTTACGTTAATTTTGCCGTCATCGTTTACGTCACCGTAGGTGAACGCCGCAGGCGAATAGGTAATTGAATCAAACAGTACGTTTGAGACACCGTCACCGTTCTCAACGGTAACGGTAACGTCACCTGTCTCACCGTACTTCCATTCGGTGTTGAACTTGTAAACCTGATCGGTCTCGGGGAGATTTATCATTACGTCCTCGTTTGCGGGGTTTGAGGAGTGAAGAATCACTTTGCCGCTGCCGCCTACGTTACCGACCTTGAGACTGTGAAGAATCGTACCTCTGCCCGCATCAAGCGAGAAGGTGAGTGCCGTATCCGAAGAGTCAGCGTGTATACTCGGCGAGCCGAAGCCGCCGCGTGCGTTGGCACCGTAAACCTTCATTCCGGTTTCGGTGAAGTCGAAAGTCTGATACTTGCCGACAACCGCATCGTCCGCAAGGTCGTTGAAGTGTGCGGTCTCGGGAGTGGGAGTATCACCCGCGGGAACGAGCAGGTAACAGCGCTTCGGCTGCATCGGAACGGTAACGCTGTTGTCGGTTACGTCAAGAGAGTCAACGTAGGTTGCGGGAGAGGTGTGCGAGAGCAGATATCTGTCAATCTTGGTAATGCCGTTCCACGAATCCGGGAGCTTCCACGTGCGCGTTTTGCCGACCTTCGCGTATGCGAAAATCTTGCATCCCGCACCGACCTGAGGAATAAAGCGGTCGTCACCGTCGGCGATGATGAAGTCTCCGTTTTCAATAAGAGTATATTTGCCGGAAGCCTTGTCGTACTTCGATACGAGATTACCGCTGAAGTTGACCTGATACGTGCTGTCGTTGTTCACGTAGCTCAGAGGCTTTCTCTCCATCATGTAGAGATACTGCAGGTTGTGCCACATCATTCTCTCGGTGAAAGCAGGCCACGGCTGTTCCTTTGCTTTGAACTGGAAGCCCGAGTCAACCGAGCCGGCTTCGCTGCCCCATACGAGGTTGCGCACGCCGTCGTCACGGCTCGAAATCATAACCGAGTTCTGCCACAGATTCAGGAACTGGTCGTCGGTAGCATATCCGTAAGGATGAGTGAAGTAAACGGAATATCCTTTATAAATCGGGTACAGATATTCCTGACCGCTTGAAATCGCGTAGTTTTCCCACGAATAGCTGATTTCCCGAAGCACGGCATCCCATTCCATTTCGGTATTGGTGATAACACCGCCGTACTTGGTCGAAAGGTTGGGATTGTTGTAAAGTCCCTCGGGTACGGGAATCAGCGCGTCATAGTACAGATGAGTGCGGAAGTTCCAGCGGTCCATCATTCTCTGCCACGACTCCTGAGCGTAACCGCCGTTATACATATTGTAAAGGCTGAGCACGTACCAGTACGGACCGCCGTCCTGAGGCTGCC
>JAZUGD010000224.1:0-10047 GCA_045641025.1 Eubacteriales bacterium | reverse complement strand
AGCTTATCGGCAACCTTTTTGGTTATATGCGCGGCTATCTTTGCAACGTAGCCGCTGTTCTGCAGGTAGCTTCTCGATACGTTGAGCGGAAGCTCGGGACAGTCGAGCACGCCCTTGAGCATAAGAAGATACTCGGGAATGACTTCCTTGATGTTATCCGCAACGAAGACCTGGTTATAGTAAAGCTTTACCTGACCCTCGAGGGATTCGTACTCGTTGGTGATTTTGGGGAAATAAAGGATTCCCTTGAAGTTGAGAGGATAATCGGCGCGAAGGTGAATATGGAACAGAGGCTCCTTATGGTCGCGGAAAACCTTATGATAGAACTCATCGTAGTCCTCGTCGGTGCAGTCGGATGCCTGACGAAGCCAGAGAGGAGAGGTATCGTTTACGGGCTCCTCTGCCTCGTCTTCCTTCTTTTCTTCGCCGTCAACGGAGAAATAAATCGGCACGGGCATAAATGCACAGTACTTATCGAGAATTTCGCGAAGCTTGTACTTTGCCAAGTATTCCCCGCCCTCGTCGCTGATATGCATTACGACGGACGTACCGTGACCGGACGGAAGCACGTCGGAGACGTCACCGGCATCGGTGATCTCGTAGTCGCCGTCGGTGGAGCAGACCCACTTTACGGCAGGCGCACCGTTATACGATGCGGTTATTACGTCAACGGTGTCGCTGACCATGAAGGAAGAATAGAAGCCGAGACCGAAGTGACCGATTATGCCGGCACCCGCGCCCTCACTTTCACCCTCGTACTTCTGTATGAAGTCGAGTGCGCCGGAGAGTGCTATCTGGCAGAGGTATTTATTGAGTTCTTCTTCGGTCATACCGATACCGTTATCGGTTACGGTTATGGTTTTTGCGGTCTCGTCGAGCACTACGTCGATTCTGAAACCGTCTGTGTCTATATTCTGCGCTTCTCCGAGAGAGGCGAGTCTTCCGAGCTTTGTAGCGGCATCGCACGCATTCGATACTATCTCGCGGAGAAAAATCTCCTTTTCGGAATAGAGCCATTTCTTGATAACCGGGAAAATGTGCTCCATTTCTACGCTGATTCCGCCGCGTCTTTCACTATTATTGTCAGCCATGTCAAAAACCTCGAGTAATACGGTATATTAAGTCTTTTACAGACTTTATAATTATAGTACAATGTGCACAAGATGTCAAGAAAAAAGCAGAATCACAAACTTTTTTGAATTTACCTATTGCAATTTGAAAACACCTATGATATAATCATCCATGTGATTTTTGGATAACACTCACATTGGAGGGATAATAATATGAAATGTGCTATTTGCGGTAAGGGCGTTGTTTTCGGACAGAACGTTTCCCATTCTCATCGCAGAACCAACAGAGCTTGGAAGCCCAACATCAGAAAAGTCAGAGCAGTTGTCAACGGAACTCATACCACCGTTCACGTATGTTCCCGCTGCCTCCGTTCCGGCAAGATCGAGCGCGTTTAATTCGCATCGTCATGGGACTTTCGTACAACCGTACGTAAGTCCCTTTTCTGTTTTTCGGAGGAAATTATGATTAACGAAACCGTATACCTGAGAGAAGATGACAAGAACATCACGCTGACGTCGTACGTACCCGGTCCTTTCGGTGACGTACCGCACCCGCCGAAGCCCGTTATGCTCGTGCTTCCCGGCGGAGGATATGAATTCCTCAGCAACCGCGAGGGCGAGCCCGTTGCTCTCCGTTTTGCCGGAGAGGGCTTTGCTCCGTTCGTGCTGATGTACTCGATTAACGAGAAGGCGGAATTTCCCCGCCCGCTTCAGGACGTGACTTTAGCCGTGCTTTATATAAAGGAGCACGCGAAGGAATACAACGCAGACCCCGACCGCATATTCCTCATCGGCTTTTCCGCCGGAGGTCATCTTGCGGCTTGCTACGGTACCGAGTGGAACAAGGCTGCCTGTTCCGTACCCGGAATGAAGCGCGGTGACAACAGAATCGCAGGTGTCGTTCCGTCGTACCCGGTCATATCGACCGACAAACGCTACGCTCACGCAGGAAGCCTTGCAAGAATGACGGGCGGCAAGGACGACGCCGAAACGCTTCGCACGTGCGCTCCCGCCGAGAACGTTGACGGTGATACCGTACCGATGTTCATATGGCACACCGCAAACGATGACGTTGTTCCGATAAAGAATTCTTTTATCATGGCAGAGGCGTTGAGCGAGCACGAGATTCCGTTTGAGCTTCACGTGTTCCCGCGCGGCTCGCACGGCATATCACTCGGCACGCCCGAGGTTGCAAACGGCAACGAGTATTACGAATACACCCGTGCGTCGGTATGGTTTGACGAATGCGTCAAATGGTGCAAGGATATAAAATAAATAAGAAAGCGGCAGGCTTTGAACCCTGCCGCCGTTTTTTATTCGATTTCCGCTTCCGCTATGCGGACTACATAGTTTGCGCCGTACGGGAAGCCGGTGGTGAAGATGTCGGCTTCGCTTCCGTTCTGCTTGACCTGAAGTTCTTCGCCGTTATCCACCCATTTGACGGATTTAAGCTTGCCGCCGATTCCCTTATAGTGTCTCCAGCCGATTCCGCTTTCCTCAACGGTTACGTTGGCGTCACCCTGAATGGTAAGGCCGTGTACGTAGAAGTAAAGCTTGCCGTCCGATGCGAGAGCGAAATCCTTCTCGTGACCGGTAACGGTCGTGGGTCTGCCGGTATATACGGAGCTCTTGCCGCATACGTCCATCCATCCGCCGAGTCCTTCAAGCAGAGCCTTCTGCATGGGAGGAATCGCGCCGTCGCCGTCGGGTCCGATATTGAGAAGGTAGTTTGCGCCTACCTTTCTGCATGCGCAGAGAGTTTCGATAAGCTCGGGGAGAGACTTGTAGTTGAAGTCGCGTCCGCCGAAGCCCCAGTGGTCGTTCATGGTATGGCACATCTCGGCTGCGAGGTACTTGGGAGCACCGTCACGGTCGAGGGGAGTGGGTCTTCCCTGCTCGAACGTTACGGAGTCAAGCTCGATGTTGCCTGCGGCTCCGCGTGCGTCGAGTCCGGTGTTATTTACGATAATACAGTCGGGCTGATGCTTGCGGATGACTGCGTAAAGCTTGTCCTCTTCCCAGTCTGCGTCCTTCTTGCTCCAGTTACCGTCGAACCAGAGACCGCCTATCTTGCCGTAGCTTGTGCAGAGCACCTCAACGGAGTCGCGCAGGTACTGCAGATACTCCTTGAAGTTGCCGTTAAAGCTGTCCTGATACCAGTCGAGCGTGGTATGATAGAAGAGAGGACGGATGCCCTCGGCGTTGCACGCCTCAACGTACTCACCGATGAGGTCGCGTCCTGCGGGCGAATGAGGTGCGTCGTAGTCGCAGAGTCCCTTCGTATCGTAGAGCGAGAAGCCGTCGTGATGGCGGGAGGTGAGAATTATGTACTTCATACCTGCCGCTTTTGCGGTGCGGGCAATCTCACGCGCGTCGAACTTCGACGCGGTGAAGGTATTAAAGAGCTTTTTGTACTCGTCCTTCGGAATTTTTTCGAGGTTCATGACCCACTCGCCGCGTCCGAGCTGCGAGTAGAGTCCCCAATGGATGAACATACCGAAACCGAAGTTTTCGAATTCCTTTATTCTGGGAAGCGGAGTCGGGATTGCCATAATATTACCAAGCCTTTCAGTTTTTAATCTGCTGTTTGTTGAACGAAATGAAGGTAAGCACAACGAAGAGTACGGTGTGCGCAAGAAGTATGAACGCACCGTAACCGACGTTGGCACCGAGTGAAGGTCCGAACAGCTCAACCATAATATTGCCCTGCCCGAACTGTGCGAGCGGGCCCGTAAGCTTGCCGCTCATCGTCAGATACGGAAGCACCGTCCATTCAAGGAACGGAAGCTTATCGTAGAGAAGCACCGTAATCATGGAAATAACGGAGCCGCTCATACGGATAATCATGGGTAATGCTATTGCGAACACCATCTTCTTCATCAGCACCGAGAGAAGAAGTGCGAGGGACACGAACATAAGGTCGGGCAGTATTTCCACTGCGACGTTCGCCGCGATATAAAGCACGGCGGGAACGCGGACTATGCTCTCTCCCGTTTTGACGAGATACGGTACGAACGCGTCACCGATACCGTTTACGGCAAACGTGACCGCAGTTGTGAGAATTGACGTTACAATGAAGAGTGCAAGGCTGTAAATCACGATGCAGAGCATCTTTGACAGCAGTATCTTATAACGCTTTCTCGGGCGGATGAGAAGAAGTCTTATCGTACCCGACGAATATTCGGCGGCAACGATTGTCGCACCGAGAATGATGCAGACGAACATCACAAGCGTACAAACGGTGGTTACCGCGGATTTCAGCGAGGTGCGGACGGATGCGTCGGTTGCCTCGGGCGTCTGTATGCCGTTCTTTGCGCTGTATTCGAGCAGTGCAAGCGCGTCGCATGCGGTCTGTGAGTTTTCCGTGCACCGTTTTACGTACGCATCGTAATCACTTGAGTCGCCGTATACATCCTCGTAGGTTTCGCGGTCAAGTGCAACGGAGTTTGCGTAGTTCTCCGCGGAGAATTCGGCATAGGATGCGGTATTTATCATCCAGCCTTCGTTCTCCCGCGTGCATCCGGCTACGGCTTCCCATATGGAAAGAACGATTTTTTTGCCTTCAACGGTGCGCTCAGCCACCTCGTGCGCGTATGCCTGATCGTCGGAGAATTCGGAATACATTTCAAATGCCTGAAGAGTCATTTCCGCGTCCGCAAGCTCGCTCTTTACTCGCTCGATGTTTCCGTCGGCATAGGTTTCGACGGTGCATTCCGCAATCTGTTTTTCAAGGTCGGCACGTGCCGCTTCGAATTCGGCATATTTCACGCGCGCGGTCTCGGCAGTTACCTTCTCGCCGAGTCCCTGATAAATGCCGTCTTCGTCGTAGTTCGTGAAATAATACTCACAGCTGTCGGTTCCTTCGATATACTGCCAGTCAATGCATTTCGGTACGAATATGCTGCATACGTCCTCAGCGGATACGCCGTCTGCAATCAGCTTGATTGCATACACGTTTTCGGCAGTGTCACTGTATTCGGTATAGAAGGTATTATACCTCCAGTCATCGCTTCCGATTCCGTTTCTGAGAAAAACGTCTTCCGACTCTATACGTGCTTCGTAGTAGGTGCGCAGCACGTCGTCGTCGGTCATGTCGCAGCACCCTTTCCAGTTATCGATTCTGCTTTGGGGTGTTTCGCCGAAATCACCGTACACAAGCTCATTCACACCGTATATAAGAAGCGGCATTACGAGAGAGACGGCAAGGATAATGATTGTGAGCACCTTCCAGCCCGTCTGGGCGAAGTGCTTTATAAGCTCGTTTTTGGTAAGTCTTCCGAGTCCTCTCACTGTCCGACACCCCCCTCCGGGGTTGCCCCGGTAATCTTTATGAAGGCGTCCTCAAGGGACTGCTTGACTATGGCGGCACCGTAAACGTCCACTCCCGAATCAAGAAGCGCACGCAGAAGTGCCGGTACGTTTTCCTTCGCTATGCGGACGGTAATAACGTCTCTGTCAGCCTTGGCAGAGCAGCCGAGCTCGGTACATTTTGCCGCGGCTGCCGCTGAATCCGAGCACTCGATGCGGTACGTGGGAAGACTGCCGTCGGCTCTTGCCTCGTGAATATCTTCTATTGTCTTCGTATCGAGCACGATACCGTGGTCGATAACGCACACTCTGTCACACATAAGCTCAAGCTCGGCAAGCATATGGCTTGACACGAACACCGAGCACCCTTCCTCATGGGAGAGGTGCTTGAGTATATCACGAAGTTCCTTGATACCCGTCGGGTCGAGTCCGTTGGTGGGCTCGTCGAGGATAAGCAGCTTCGGATGATGCAGAATCGCCTGAGCGATGCCGAGACGCTGACGCATACCGAGCGAATAGCGGGCTATCTTATCGTCGATTCTCGCACGGAGCCCGACTACGTCGATAACCTCCTCGACGCGCTCGGAGGTAACACCGTCCTGCATACGGACGTACTGCATGAGGTTCTGACGCCCCGTGAGGTATTTATACATTTCGGGGTTTTCGATGATACCGCCGACGTTGGCGACGGCCTCTTCGAAGTTTTCTTTTATATCGTATCCGCAGACACGAACCTCACCCTCGGAATAATGAAGCAGACCGAGGATAAGCTTTATGGTTGTGGTTTTGCCCGATCCGTTTGGGCCGAGAAAACCAAACACCTCACCGGGGTTTACGGTGAGGGTTATGTTTTTAAGTATCTGTCTTGAGCCGAACGACTTGGAAAGCCCTTTTATCTCAAGGGTCGGCGCGCAGACGGATGTCTGAACGTTTGTCATTCGTTCTCCTTTCAGTCAAGGCCTTCTGCGGCACGGCGTGCCTCTATCTGTGCCTTGACCATCATGTCCTTGACCTTCATAAGGCGGGACGTGGTGCTTCTCTCGTTTTCGTCGAGCTTCATCGTAATATATCTGATGTTCTCTTCGTACTGAGGTATCATAACGTGCTCAAGCGCGTTGACTCTGCGTCTCGTACGCTCGATTTCGTCAGCCATGAGGCGGCACGCCGTCTCAATCTCGGCAAGACGGTACATCTTTGCCGATGCGGACGACAGCGCCTCTACGGCACGGTCGAGCTCGGGTGAGGTGAACGCAAAACCGTAGGAGAATACGTCACCCTTACCCGGTGAGCGCATGGTTACGTCAAACACGGGAATCTGAACGCTCATTACGTTTTTGTAGCTTACGTTCAGCTCCGCTGATTCGGACGGCATGAGAAGCGCCGAGTCCATTACCTCGGGAGGCATGCTTGAGCGTGCGAGCGCAAAGAAGCTTCCCGCCTCGAGGAGCGACTGCTCCACGTCGGCGCGGAGTTCCTTATTCTCGCGGACGAGCTCGAGGAATCTGCGCATAAGCTCGTCACGTTTATCCTTAAGGAGCTTGTGCCCCTTTCGTGCCGTGGCAAGCTTACGCTTGAGATTCGTAAGCTCCATACGCGTAGGATTAACTACTGTACTTGCCATGCTTCAGCCTTTCTTACGGTTTAATCAATAATACTTATCGAGCAGTTTCTCGGAGATACGGCGCAGCTCGGACTTCGGAAGCATACGAAGCAGCTTCCAGCCTTCCTCGAGCGTTTCTTCGATTGAACGGTCGCGGTCGTAGCCCTGAGATACGTATTCCTTCTCGAAACGGTCGGCAAACTTCGCGTAAATCTTATCAATATCGGTCAGCGCGGATTCGCCGAGGATTATCATAAGCTCGCGGGCATCCTTGCCTCTTGCGTATGCCGAGAAGAGCTGGTTCATCGTACCGGAGTGGTCTTCTCTCGTTTTGCCCTCGCCGATACCCTTATCCTTAAGACGGGACAGAGACGGGAGAACGTCTACGGGCGGCGTTACGCCCTTTCTGAAAAGCTCACGGCTGAGGATTATCTGACCCTCGGTGATATATCCGGTAAGGTCGGGAATCGGGTGGGTCTTATCGTCCTCGGGCATCGTGAGAATCGGAATCATCGTGATACTTCCGGGACGTCCCTTCTGTCTGCCGGCTCTTTCGTAGATGGACGCAAGGTCGGTGTACATATATCCGGGATAACCGCGGCGGCCCGGTACCTCTTTACGCGCGGCGGAAACCTCACGCAGAGCGTCGGCGTAGTTGGTGATATCGGTAAGAATTACGAGCACGTGCATTCCCTTTTCGAACGCAAGATACTCGGCGGCGGTAAGCGCCATTTTCGGAGTTGCGATTCTTTCGATTGCGGGGTCGTTTGCAAGGTTTACGAAAAGTACGGTACGGTCGAGCGCTCCGGTTTCACGGAAGCTCTGAACGAAGTACTCGGACTCCTCGAAGGTTATACCCATTGCGGCGAATACAACCGCGAAGGGCTCCGTGGTACCGCGTACCTTTGCCTGACGCGCTATCTGCGCGGCAAGGTTTGCGTGCGGAAGACCCGATGCGGAGAATATCGGCAGCTTCTGACCGCGGACAAGGGTATTAAGACCGTCGATTGCGGAGATACCGGTCTCGATGAACTCGGACGGGTAGTCTCTTGCGGCGGGGTTTATAGGCTTACCGTTGACGTCCATTCTCGCCTCGGGTATGATTTCGGGTCCGCCGTCCTTGGGACGACCCAGACCGTCGAATACTCGGCCGAGCATGTCCTCGGACACACCGAGCTCCATCTGACGTCCGAGGAAACGGACGCGGCTGTTGGAGAGGTTGATACCGGTGCTGCTCTCGAAAAGCTGAACGAGAGCGTTGGTGCCGTCTACTTCGAGAACACGGCAGCGTCTGACCTCGCCGTTTTCGAGCATAATCTCGCCGAGTTCGTTATAAGCAACGCCTTCGACGCCGCGGACGAGCATAAGAGGTCCGGATACGTCTTCTATGGTTTTATATTCCTTCGGCATCGGTCACGCCTCCTTTACGGTAAGTTCTGCGAAGCCGCGTGCGAGCTCACGCTCCGCGCGCTCGGCTTCTGCTTTTACGTCTTCCTCGGGTACGTACTTGAATCGTCCGATAAGCTCGCGTGCGGGCATTACGGCTATCTTTTCGATATCCGCACCCTCTTCGAGCGCACGGGTCGCACCGTCGTGGAATTCGAGGATGAGTTTCATCATTGTATGCTGTTTTTCAAGGCTCGTGTAGGTATCGACCTCGTGGAACGCGAGCTGATGGAGGAAGTCCTCGCGGATGGAACGTGCGGTCTCCATCTTGAGACGGTCGGACGGCGAGAGCGCGTCCATACCGACAAGCTTTACGATTTCGTCAAGCTCCGCCTCGTCCTGAAGGAGAGACATGAGTCTTGCACGGAGAGAGGTCCAGTCGTCCGCTACGTTCGACGAGAACCAACCCTCGAGAAGGTCGAGGTAAAGGCTGTAGCTCGTAAGCCAGTTGATTGCCGGGAAGTGACGCTTATATGCGAGAGACGCATCAAGCCCCCAGAACACCTTGACTATACGGAGAGTCGCCTGAGATACGGGCTCGGAAATATCACCGCCGGGAGGCGATACGGCTCCGATTGCGGAGACGCTTCCCTCTCTGCCCTCGCTGCCGAGAGTGATAACACGTCCCGCTCTCTCATAGAACTGAGCGAGACGGGAGCCGAGGTATGCGGGGTAGCCCTCCTCACCGGGCATCTCCTCGAGACGGCCTGACATCTCACGGAGAGCCTCTGCCCAACGTGAGGTGGAGTCTGCCATAAGTGCTACGGAATAGCCCATATCACGGAAATATTCGGCTATGGTGATACCCGTGTAAATGGACGCCTCACGCGCCGCAACGGGCATATCGGAGGTGTTTGCGATAAGCACGGTACGCTCCATGAGGGAACGTCCGGTATGCGGGTCGATAAGCTCGGGGAACTCGTTCAGAACGTCGGTCATTTCGTTTCCGCGTTCGCCGCAGCCGATGTAAACGACTATATCAGCCTCAGCCCATTTTGCAAGCTGATGCTGGGTAACGGTTTTACCGCTTCCGAAGGGTCCCGGGATTGCGGCTACACCGCCCTTTGCTATCGGGAACATGGTGTCGATAACTCGCTGACCGGTGATGAGCGGCTTATCGGGAGAAAGCTTCTTCTGATAAGGTCTGCCGCGTCTTACGGGCCATTTCTGCGCGAGAGTGAGTTCCCTGTCGCCGTCCTTGGTTTTAAGAGTGCAGACGGTATCGGTAACGTGATACGAGCCCTCTCTGTTCGTGACGACAACGCCCTCCACTCCCGGAGGAACCATTATCTTATGTCTGACGACCTCGGTTTCCTGTACGTAACCGATAACGTCGCCGCCCTTTACCATTTTTCCGGAAACCTCGGGGTCGGGTACGTAATCCCATACGAGCTCTCTCTTGAGAGACGGAACGTCAACGCCGCGGTCAAGGTTGTTGCCGGAAACCTTCATGATATCGTCGAGAGGACGCTGAATACCGTCGAAGATGCTTCCGATAAGTCCGGGGCCAAGCTCTACGCTCATCGGTTCACCTGTGGATTCAACGGTCTCTCCTGTTCCGAGACCAGCGGTCTCCTCATAGACCTGTACTGATGCACGATCACCGTGCATTTCGATAATTTC
>JAZUGD010000223.1:0-4117 GCA_045641025.1 Eubacteriales bacterium | reverse complement strand
CTGGGATTGTATCCACCTGGATCTACTTTTAAAATAGTAACGGCAATAGAATACCTAAAGGAACATAATAATAAGATAGATGGTTATGATTTTGAATGTACCGGAAGCTTTGAGCATAAGGGAAGCGAGAAGGTATCGTTTTATAAGGATACCGACGGGAATGACGTTATATTTGACGGCGGCATATTTGAACTTTTAATATAAGCATAAAGAAAAGCGCTTCCCGTGCGGGAAGCGCTTCTTTTTTATTTCTTTCCGAATACCGAAACGTACGGCTCGTCGCCGTCGTTTTTCTTTTTGTAAATCACGGCGCGTACCGTGATTATAACGGCGTAAACAACCGTGAATACAATTACGGCGATTACCGTAAACGGACCGACCTTCGGTGAGGGTGACGGGAGCAGGAAGCAGAGCACGAAAGCCGCGAGACATATAAGATAATGTATAACGGTACGTGATGCTTTAAGCTTGCCCCGGACGAGCAGGTCGGCAAAACCTGCGATAATGCAGAACGCGAGAATCAGAAGTGCTCTCAGAGGCGTAGGAACGAGCAGAGCGGCATTATCGGACATTACCCACCCGAGTATATACATAACGGTAATAATGCACGTAAACAGTACGCACGCCTTCGTGAGAGAGGTTATAACCCTGCGTTTCATAAATTGTAACCGAGCTCGAACGCTTTGAGGTTCATGTCGAGGAATTTAGGAGGAACCGTCGTCTTAAGCGTTTCAATCCACGTAGCGTAGGGAATGTCCATCGCCTTGGCAAGAACACCGATAAGAACAACGTTTACCGCCTTCGGGCTGCCCGCTTCTTTTGCAAGAGCGAGAGCGTCAAGCACGGTCACGTCGGCTTTAGCCTCAAGCTTTTCTTTAATGTTTTCGGGATATGCGGCAGCACCGGTGATTACGGGCATGGGAGACATCTTCTGGTCGTTTGCGAGAATCTTTCCGCCCTTCTTGAGGAAGGGAAGCGCTCTGTACGCTTCAAGCATTTCAAACGCGAGAATAACGTCAGCCTCGCCCTTGTCGATGATGGGGGAGTCTACCTTGTCACCGTACTTAACGTAAGTGACAACCGAGCCTCCTCTCTGGCTCATGCCGTGAACCTCGGAAACCTTAACGTCAAAGCCTTCGCTTATAACGGCACCGCCGAGAATACGGCTTGCAAGGAGCGTACCCTGACCGCCGACGCCGACTATCATAATACTCTTCGTCATGTCAGTTTTCCTCCTTTTCAATTGCACCGAACGGGCAAACGCCGAGGCAGAGTCCGCATCCGTTGCACTGTGTCGTGTCAATAACTATGGCACCGTCCCTGACGGTGATTGCGGGGCATCCGAGACCCATGCACTTTTTGCACTTCCTGCACTTGTCGGTTACCTTTGCATGACCGGTGTACTTGACGGACTTAAGAAGCGCGCACGGACGCTGTGCGATAATAACGGAGGGCTCGTCTGCGGCAATCTCGCCCTTGACGACCTCCTCAAATCCCTTGAGGTCAAACGGGTCTGCTACGACTACTCTGTCAATACCGCAGGCTTTCGCAAGAAGCATGAGGTCAACCTGCTTCGTGGCTTCACCGCGAATCGTTTTACCCGTAGTCGGGTTGTCCTGATGTCCGGTCATGCCGGTGATGGAGTTATCGAGAATAATAACGGTATTGATACCCTTGTTATATACGATGTCAATAAGTCCGGTAATGCCGGAATGAATGAACGTCGAGTCGCCGATGACGGAAACGAGCTTGTGTGCAAACTCATTGCCTCTGACCTTCGCCATGCCGTGAGCGGCGGAAACGGAGGCGCCCATGCAAATCGTCGTATCGATGCTTGCAAGAGGAGTAACCGCACCGAGAGTGTAACAGCCGATATCACCGCAAACGGTAAGACCGAGCTTCTTCAGCACGTAGAACGTACCTCTGTGGGGGCAGCCGGGGCACATTACCGGAGGACGTGCGGGAATCGCTTCATCGGGTGCGTCGAATTCGGGAGCGGACTTGCCGAGAACGGCGGAAGCAATCATAGAAGGAGTGTACTCACCGAGAAGAGTGAATACGTCCTTGCCGGTTACCTTAACGCCGAGCGCCTTGCAGTGCTCCTCAATATAGGGGTCAAGCTCCTCGATTACGAAAATCTTGTCGTGAGCGGCGGCAAAATCGGTGATAAGCTTCTCGGGCAGGGGATAGAGCATGCCGAGCTTGAGATAATCAACGGAATCGCCGAGCGCTTCCTTCGAGTATTCGTAAGAGATACCGGAGGTGATGACGCCGATCTTCGAGCCGTTCTTTTCAACCTTGTTGAAGTCGGTAGTCTCCGCAAAAGCGGTGAGCGCCTCAATGCGCTTTTCAACCTCAACGTGACGCTTTACCGCATTTGCGGGCATCATGACGTTCTTTGCGATGTTCTTCTCATAAGGGCGAAGCGGAGTGTCGGCTCTTTCACCGAGCTCAACGAGACTCTGCGAGTGAGAAACTCTCGTAGAGAGACGGATGAACACGGGAGTGTCGAACTTCTCGGAAAACTCGAATGCACGGCGGGTAAATTCCTTGCATTCCTCGGAATCAGAGGGCTCGAGCATTGCGATTTTCGAAGCCTTTGCGTAGTGGCGGGAATCCTGCTCGTTCTGTGACGAGTGCATTCCGGGGTCGTCTGCCACGCAGAGCACGAGACCGCCGTTAACGCCGATATAGCTTACGGTGAACACGGGATCGGCCATGACGTTGAGACCGACGTGCTTCATGCAGGACATCGCTCTCGCACCGCCGATGGACGCACCGATGGCGACCTCGGCGGCAACCTTTTCATTAGGTGCCCATTCGGCATAAATTTCATCGTATTTAACGATATTTTCGGTGATTTCGGTAGACGGAGTTCCGGGGTAAGAGGATACGAGCCGTACTCCCGCCTCATAAGCACCGCGGGCAACCGCGGCGTTGCCGAGCATTAATTCTTTCATAGTCAAATAAAGTCCTTTTATATAATTTCGTTCTGCATCGCAACGAGGTTTTCACTGCAGTATCTCTTGCGAAGCACGGGTTTTTCGATTTTTCCGGTGGGGTTACGCGGTACGTCCGCAAAAATAACCTTTCTCGGACGCTTATATCTCGGAAGCTCGGAGCAGAAATCGTTGAATTCTTCCTCGCTCATGGCCTCGCCGGGCTTGAGCTCGACGATAGCCGCCGCAATCTCACCGAGACGCGGGTCGGGAAGACCGATAACCGCAACGTCCTTGATTTTGGAATTCTTGCGAACGAAGTCCTCAATCTGGACGGGGTAGAGGTTTTCACCGCCGGATATAATAACGTCCTTCTTACGGTCAACGAGGTAAATGAAGCCGTCCTCGTCCATCTGAGCCATGTCACCGGTCCAGAGCCAACCGTCGTGAAGCACGGCGCTTGTAGCCTTCTCGTCCTTGTAGTAGCACTTCATGACGCCGGGACCCTTGACCGCAAGCTCACCGACGCTGCCCTTGGGAACTTCGCTGCCGTTCTCGTCGATAATCTTAATCTGCCACTTGTAACCGGGAACACCGATAGCGCCTACCTTGTGAACGTTGTCTACACCGAGATGTACGCAGCCGGGACCGATAGACTCGCTGAGACCGTAGTTCGTGTCGTATGCGTGATTCGGGAATATGGTCTTCCATCTCTTGATAAGGCTCGGCGGAACGGGCTGAGCACCGATGTGCATCAGTCTCCACTGGTCAAGCTTCAGGGTAGATATATCAATGTCACCGCGGTCGATGGCGTCGAGAATGTCCTGTGCCCACGGCACGAGCAGCCATACTATGGTACATTTTTCCTCAGATACGGTTCACATTATCCATTCGGGCTTAACACCCTTGAGAAGCACCGCTTTGCCTCCCACCATAAAGCTTCCGAACCAATGCATTTTCGCACCGGTGTGATAAAGCGGAGGAATGCAGAGGAAAACGTCGTCCTTCTTCTGTCCGTGGTGGTTCTGCTCCGTCTCCATCGCGTGTACGAGACTGCGGTGCGGGTGAAGAATCGCCTTCGGGAAGCCGGTAGTACCGGAGGAGAAGTATATAGCCGCGTCATCGTCGTCGGTAAGCGGAATCGACGGTGCGCGGGAGGTGCAGTATACTATCAGGTC
>JAZUGD010000222.1:0-7493 GCA_045641025.1 Eubacteriales bacterium | reverse complement strand
ATTTTTTCGGCGCCGTGTGCGGAGGTTTCGGGAATTTCCGCGAGCGTGCCGTCCCCGCACGTGAGCCTAACCTTCCCGACCGCAGTTCCCTTACCTACCGGTGCGGTAAGCTTCCCTTCGAGCGTTACCTCGGCTTTTACTTTTTTAACGTCGCCCGCGGGCAGCAGAAACGACTTTTTCTCACATACCGCCGTGACTTCGCTCACTGTGCTTCCGGTAACGGGTACCTTTCCTACTTCACCGCCCTCATACGTATATATGCCATAGTTTGCAAAGCCCCAGTCGAGAAGCGTTTTTGCGGCGCTGTTTCTCACGTCACGCGAGGGAGAACCCATCACGACGGCTATGAGGTGCATTCCGTTCCTTTTTGCGGTTGCGCTGATACAGAAGCCCGCCTTCGAGGTAGAGCCCGTTTTGAGCCCCGTGGCACCGCTGTAGAAGCGGATGAGTCTGTTGGTGTTCGTAAGCCCGAATGCACCGCCTCTTACGGTATCCATCCATATGCCGGAATACTCGAGTATTTTCGGATGCTTAAGCAGCTCGCGGGACATTATCGCTATGTCGAGCGCACTTGTCACGTGGTTTACCGCAGAGTCGTCGAGTCCCGTAGGATTCTCGAAATGAGTATTCGTCATGCCGAGCTGTTTTGCCCTCTCGTTCATGCGGGTGACGAATACCTCCTCGCTGCCGCAGATTTTTTCCGCCAGCGCTACTGCGGCATCGTTTGCGGATGATATTATAACACACTTGAGCATTTCCTCGACCGTCATGTTTTCCCCCGGCTCGAGGAACACCTGCGAGCCTCCCATTGACGCGGCGTTATCGCTGACGGACACCTCGTCCGAAAACTTAAGACTTCCCGAATCTATTGCCTCCATTACGAGAAGGAGCGTCATTACTTTTGTGACCGATGCGGGCGGGAGCGGTTCGTTTTCGTTTTTGGCATAAACGACCGTTCCCGTTTCGGCATCCATGAGAACCGCGGATTTCGCGTCGACGTCGAACGGAAGCTCCCCTTCCGCAGATACGTACTGCATAACAGATAACGGTATTATGACTGCAAGAATCAGCGCGGTGAGTTTTTTAAGCATAAAAAATCCCCCGGAATATTTTTTACAAATATATTCCGGGGAGTTTTTCTTTATTACTCGGTTACCGTGTCGGTTGACGTTTCGGTTTCCGGTGCGGGAACGTAGTCGAGCCAGTCGGTTACGGTTTTAAGGTTCTCGGCTGAAAGCTTATATACTATCGCGGAATCGGAGATGGTATAATAGATGCTTCCGTCCTCGAGGCGGTCGCCGAACCACGTGTAATACGTGGTATCCTGACGGATTGCGGAGGATTCTCCGTTATCGTCTTCGACGGTGACGGTGGTCTTATAATCGACCTTGACACCGCCCTTTGCCTCGCTCTTGTCGATACCGTACTTGAGCATTACGCTCTCGTCTGCACCGTACTCAACCCAGTCGGAGCAGTCGATAACGTTGAAGGGCTCACCGAGGAAGTCCTCGATACCCGTGGTATCGGTAATTTCAATGGAGTTACCGAGACCGTCGTTAATCGTGACGCACTTGGTTGAGGTGGGGTCGACGGTGTATGCCGCGATATCGAGAAGGATGAAGTCTTCAAGCTTCTTTTCGAACGCCGACGCAGGGTCGCCGCTGACGATATAAATCTTACCGTTCGTCTCGTCGCGGACGTAGGTACCGCCGTTGAACGTATTCTTGGCACCTACGGTGTACTCGCGTACGGTTTCGCCTTCTTCACCGCTGTCGAACTTATAGGTGATTTTCTGTCTCGGCTCGTCGAAGCCGAACTCGGCGCTCTCCTCCTCAAGCTCGCGGGTAGCAAGCATGGTGAGGTTAGAGGTGGCGACGTTTTCAACCTCCTCGGAGTTTACCGGGAATTTCCCGTCCGCGGGATAGAGCCACGAATACTCGCTTTCGCGTTCGAACGTGAGCGTCTTGCCGTCAGTTCCGACAAACGAGAACTCCATAAGATTTGAAGCCGAGTAGCTCTGCACGGTTATGATGTTCGATTCGGGTTGCTCCTCGGCGTTGAGGTCAAGCTTCTTTATGACGAAGTACGCAGCGCATACGATACCGAGCACGAGCACGAGCGCGATAAGGCCGAATGCTTTTTTGTTTTTCTTTTTTGTCATTTTTCTTTCCGTTTATTTACGGCGGCGCACTGCCCAGATAACGATACCGAGCACGAGTGCGAAGAGAGGAACGATTACGGATACGATGATAACCCAGGTGATGCTTTCTGCTTCATTCATTTCGAGATATCCGCCGCCGAGAGACTTACCGATGATGGAGATGGATACGGTTTTCTCACAGGTGGTGTTTACGGTGGAAATGAAGAGGTCGCTGTTGCCGTAGGAGGACAGCTGTGCGTCAAGCATTGCGGCGGATGAATACCATACGAAGTGACCGGTCTTGGTGCCCGGTACGCTTGCGGCATTTGCATCGGCAACGGTTACGGAAGCGCCTACCATGAACTCGCCTTCGATATCACCGTCTGCCTTGCTCATTTCGGTGGTGGCGTCAACGGCGGTCTTGATATACGCACTGTCGGACGTGGTGAGGATGGGAGTTACGGTGTACTCGCCGTCTCCCGTTTCAACTATGCCGTGTGCCTGAGGAACGTAGATATATACGTTCGTGTTCTGCATTGCGGACGCAACCTCGGACACGGGATTGAGCGTCGGGAAAAGCATATAGGGCATCTGAGGATAGTATTTCTCGGCATCGCTCTCGAAAACCATGCCGTCTACTGCGGCAAGTCCGAGCTCTGCGTTCATTGCGGCGATATTCTTAAGAGTACCGTTTACGTCGCTGCCGAAGCCTGTAACGAGGATTACGTCGCCGCCCGCCTTCATATAATCGAGAACGTACGTGGTCTCGTCCTCGGTGAAGTCGTTGGTGGGATTATAAATGATGACAGCCTCTGCATCCTCGGGTACCTTACCCGTGGATATGAGGTCAAGAGACTTGAGCTCGATGTTTTCCTTGGAAATACTCTCGGTATATACGCTCGGAAGCTCGCTCTCACCGTGGAGCGCGGTGTAGTAAATCACGGGGAGGTTATCGGTGGTAACGTAGTCGATTGCGCTCGTGATTTCCTGCTCGCCGAAGAAGTAAGGCTCTGCGTTGACGGACTGACCGTACATCTGCATGTACTGTGCGTACTGCTGATATTCCGCATAGGAAACGTACTGGTCGTAATCGGGCAGATAGTACTTGTACATATCGTCGTAGTCAACGACGGTATTACGCTTCGAGCTGACAACGATGAGGCTGTTGGAGGTAAGCTGTTCCTCGGTGAACTGAGCGGTAAACGTGGGGTTTACGCCCGGGTCAACGTGGGTTACCTTTACGTGAGAGGAAATGGACGGGTATCTCTCAAGAATGGTGGAGACGGTACCGTCGTTCTGACCTTCCTCATAGAGGTGGTAAATCGTTACGTCCTCTTTGACGGTCTCAAGCACCTGCTCGGTGGTCTCGCCGGTCGAGTAAAGCTTATCGGTGGTTACGTCAAGCTTTGCAAACTTGGAAGGAACTACGGTGATGATGAGGTTTACGAATACGACTATCGCAAGCACAATCGCGCAGACTACTACGGTGTAGAGTCCCGAACGGAGAGTGCGGCGGTTCTTTTTGGGTTTATTGTTCATTTCGGTCATTTCAGTCCACCTCGCTCCAACGTTTCTTTTCCATCGACTGTACCGTGAAGAATGAGAACAGGAAGGACACGGTTACGTAGTAAATTACGGCTCCGACGTCGAGAATACCGTTATAGAACGGCTGAGTCTTGTCGAAGACACAGAGGGCGGAAAGCATCTTGTCAAACGTTCCCTCGAAGAGAGAGCCCTTGACGATATAAAGTGCGATAAGTCCCGCGATGAGCACGGCACCGACGATGGCGGATACCGCGAAGTTTTTCGTGAGATAATAAATGAGGCATGCAAGCACGAATGCAAGCACTACGAAGAGTGCGAACGATGCGACTGCCGTGTCGGGCACGAGCTCCTTGATACCGGACATGAAGTAAAGGAGAAGGAACACGCCTATCGACATAACTGCCGCTATTACCTGACTCTCGGTAAGAGAGGAGATGAACATACCGATTGCGATGAGCGCACATCCGAGAAGGAAGAGCGACAGAAGCGCACAGTATGCGGTGGCATAGCTGACGGTACCGTACATGCCGAGAATTACGGGAACTACCGCAAGAACGGCAAGAGGAAGTGCGAGAACGGTTACCATTGCGAAATACTTGGCTGCCACTACCTTGGAGAGGCTGAGAGGCAGGCTGTATATAAGCTGGTCGGTCTTCGAATGCTTTTCCTCCGCTATCGATCTCATGGTGAGAACGGGAATTGCGGGAAGGAACATAAATGCGGTTGCGGAAAGCGCGTACTCAAACCCCGGAACGAGGAGTGAGAAGTTGTAGCGTGCGGTGTAGATGCCTGCGACGAGAAGGATAAACGCCGCGAAAAGCAGTCCTATGACTCCGTTAAAATACGAACGGAGCTCGCGTTTGTAAATTGCGCCCATCAGTTTTCGCCTCCTTCATTTTCGTCTCCGCCGAAGAGGGGCTTGTACTCTTTTTCCGTATCGGTTTCCGTTTCGGAAGACGCTTCCTCTGCGGTATCCTTTGCGGGTTCATAGTACGCGTTGCCCTTAGGCGATGCGGCGGGTTTCTCTTTGATTTTCTTTTCTGCGGGTCGCGCGGGGTCATCCTCCGCGGTGTACTGCTCGTTTACGAGTCTTATGAAGATGTCCTCGAGGTTCTGTGCGGTCGAGGTGAACGAAAGCACGGGAGCATCAAGCGAACGGAGCGTGTCGGAGACGGCAAGACGGATATCCATACCGCTCTTTACGTTTATCTCCGCCTTGACTCCGTCTGCGGTTTCGACTACGCTGACGTTTTCGGCACCCTCGATTTTTTCAAGCTCCGAACGAAGCTTATCGGGGTTGGTGGCGGTGGTGACTCTTATAATCTCAACGTCGCTGAAGGAACGGTTGAGGTTTGCAAGAGTGTCGGAGGCAACGATTTTACCGTGAGCGATTACGATAACGTAGTCGCAGACCTCGCTGATCTCGGGCAGAATGTGGCTCGAGAGAATCACGGTATGGTCGTGGCCGAGGTCACGGATGAGCTTGCGTATTTCGATAATCTGAAGCGGGTCGAGACCTACGGTAGGCTCGTCGAGAATGACGATATCGGGGTCTCCGAGGATTGCCTGAGCGATACCGACTCTCTGCTTGTAGCCCTTGGAGAGATTCTTTATCAGTCTCTTCTTCATGGGCTCGACACCGGTACGCTTCATGACGGCGTCTACTTCTTTGCCGACCTTTGCCGAAGGAATTCCCTTTGCCTGTGCGACGAAGGTAAGATATTCCTCGGGAGTCATATCGGTATAAAGCGGCGGATTCTCGGGAAGATATCCGATACAGCTTTTTGCTTCAATGGGCTCTGCGAAAATATCGTGACCGTTTACGGTAACGGTGCCGCTGCTTGCGGCAAGGCAGCCGGTAAGTATGTTCATCGTTGTCGATTTACCGGCACCGTTGGGACCGAGGAAACCGTACACTCCGACGTCGGCTACGGTAAAGCTGATGTCGTTGACGGCACGCACGTGTCCGTATCTCTTTGTGAGATTTCTGACTTCAATCAATGCTACGTCCTCCTATGCCGTTATTCCGCACGGCACAGCGGTTTTAATTTACACTAAATTATATTATATCACACCATGTGACGAATTGGTGTACTCTTTTTGAATTTTTTCAAGATTTTTCCGTATTGCGCCGAATATTTTGAGAGGTTTGGCGAAATCGGGAAAATTAATTCGAATATTCGGTAAATTTATCGGTTACTTATTGCATACCCGCGAGTATTGTGGTAGAATATCGGTGTATGACTATTAAATGAAGGAGGTGCCTTATGGGCAGAGATATAGGAATAGACCTGGGAACGGCTTCGGTTCTCGTTTACGTTAAAGGCAAAGGCATCGTCCTGAGAGAACCTTCAGTTGTTGCGATAGACAAAAATACCGACCGTATTCTCAAAGTCGGACGTGAAGCTCAGCAGATGCTCGGCAGAACTCCCGGTAATATCACTGCGATTCGTCCACTCAGAGACGGCGTTATAAGCCAGTATGAGTACACTCTCCGGATGCTCCAGTATTTTATAAGACGCGCCTGCGGACGCACCTACGGTTCCCTTTTCTTCGCTCCCCGCGTTATCATCTGCGTACCGAGCGGAATTACCGAGGTTGAAGAAAGAGCCGTGCTTGATGCCGCCACTCAGGCGGGTGCCAAGAAAACTTATCTAATAGAGGAACCCGTTGCCGCCGCAATCGGCGCAGGTATCGACATCACCGTTCCGAACGGTCACATGGTCGTCGATATCGGAGGCGGCACGACCGATATTGCGGTTATTTCCCTTCGCGACGTCGTTGTTTCCGAATCCATCAAGGTTGCGGGAGATAAATTCGACGAGGCGATTATCCGTTACGTTCGCAAGAAATACGACGTGCTTATCGGTGAACGTACCGCAGAGGCCATAAAGATTCGTGTAGGCTCGGCTTGGCAGAGAGAGGAGCCCACGTGGATTGAGGTCAAGGGACGCTGTCTCAAGACCGGTCTTCCCCGCGTGGTCAGAATCAGCTCGACCGAGATGCCCGATGCGCTTGAGGAGCCCATTACCGCAATAATCGAAGCGGTTTGCTCCGTTATCGAAAGAACCCCGCCCGAGCTTATCGGCGATATTCTTCAAAGCGGCATCGTAATGACCGGAGGCGGAAGCCTTCTTTACGGTCTTGACAAGCTTATCGAGAGCGTCACGAGCATCCGCACGAGAGTCGCGGACAAGGCTATATCCTGCGTTGCCATCGGCACCGGCATGTCGCTTGAGTTCATGAACAGCGTACCGGACGGAGTGCTTAACATTTCGCGTCAGCGTCAGCTTCAGGCACAGAAAGAATTCAGATAATAAAAAAAATCACCTGCTCCCTCGAGCAGGTGATTTTTTTCGTTTTATTTACCGAGAACGACGCCTTCCCAGTTTGCAAGATACTTGAGAATCGTGGTAACGTCGGTAACGTTGACCTTACCGTCTACGTTAACGTCGGACATTGCTTCGTTAATGGTAACGCCGTCCCAATTTGCGAGATACTTAAGCAGAGTGGTAACGTCGGTAACGTTGATCTTACCGTCGTCGTTTACGTCGCCGTAGGTTCCCTTAACGGTGGGGTCGAAATCGGGAGTGTAAACCTTGAAGTTGTCAAGGCGAACCCAGTTGTCGACGTTCCAGAACAGAAACGCGGTCTTTACGGTACCGAGATTCTTGTTTACGGAATGGAGATATACTTCATTGCCTTCGATATTGGTTATGAACTCGTCGTTCGGGTCGTTCTTTGCGCTCAAAAGAAGCGTATCATTCAGATAGAATTCAATCTGACCGACGTCAATACGCATACCGAG
>JAZUGD010000221.1:0-3474 GCA_045641025.1 Eubacteriales bacterium | reverse complement strand
GAACGCCGACGGTAAGATAACCGTCAGCGACGTTACGACGATTCTCAAGAAAATCGCCGCGTGGGACGTTGCCTGCGACGAGCAGGCGTCCGACGCCGACATGAGCGGCAAGACGAACCTCTCCGACGTTACTCTCCTTCTCAAATATCTTGCAAACTGGGACGTAACTCTCGGACGGGTTAAAATCACGGTTGACGAGTCCGCGCAGACCGCTTCTGCCGAGGATTCTACGATTTCCCTCTGGTTTGAGCACTCAAACGTAAAACTGTGGCAGGATGACGTTGAGCCCACCGAAAACTCGACCGGCAACACCTACGTCATCAAGGCGGCAAAGAACGAAATCGAAGGCTGTGCGATGTATATCTTCACCGAAAACGCGCACACCCTGATTCCTTCGGTCACCGATTTTAAGAACTGCTACGGCGAGACCGTTGACGCCGAGGTTCTCACCTACTGGTACGTAAATATGAGGAAAGACCCGTTCGACACCTCCTCTCCCGAGGTTAAGGGTCCCGATGCGCTTATCCCGACGAGCGTTACTCCCGACACCGTAAGACGTGCCGTTGAAACTCCCGTTTACAAGGTCAAGGCGGGCACGAGCCAGGGCTTCCAGATTAACGCCTCCACTACCGCACAGACCCGCCCCGGACTTTACGAGGCAACCGTCACGCTGAAGGACGGCTCAAGCGAGGTCAAGAAGGCTAAGGTTTACCTTGACGTATGGAACTTCACGCTTGACGACGCGGACGCTCCCGGCTCCTCCTTCGGCATGGGCAAGCATACCCTCGCCGGACAGTACGGAATCGACGGCAACGACATTGACGCCGTTAACGAAATCTATAAGAAGAGCTACGACTACTTCCTCAAAAACCGCGTTAACCTCTGTCTCCTTCCCTACGACATTGACGACACAAGATGCGACGAATACCTGAATAATGACCGCGTCAGAAACTTCCTCATCGCGGGAACCGGCTACGGCGGCACCTACGACAAGACCGACGAGGAGATAAAAGCTTACTACGAAAAGCTCTCGAAGAACGAAGAATGGTTCAACAAGGGCTACTTCTACTACGTAGACGAGCCGCTTATGAACAAGGTACCGGGTAATCCTCTCGCACCGTTTGAAGAAATAAAGACCGCTTATGACAAGATTCAGTCCATTTATCCCGGCGGCAAGCAGATAGTACCGCTTGAGGCACACAACCACGCCGGAACGATTCTCCCCGACAACCTCTTCGAGTACCTCGACTACTGTCAGATATGGTGTCCGAAGGTATGGTGCTACACCGACACCAAGTATCTTGACACGAGCGAGGCGTACGTCTTCGCCGACAAGGATTGGATTGAACGCAACGGCACTTACGTTGACGCACTCGAGCAGAGACTCTCCGACCCCGAATCGAACGTAGAGGACTGGTGGTATCTCGCAGGCGGTCCGTGGCAGCCTTACGTCTCTTTCCATGCGGAGGACGACGGACTTGCACCGCGTACCTGCTTCTGGCAGCAGATGCAGTACCGTGTTGACGGCGTGCTCTACTACCTCGTTGACGACTACGCCATCGGCAGCCCCTACCGCAACATCGACTACGTTACGGGATTCGGCAACCACTCCTACGGCAACGGCGTTCTCGTATATCCCGGCTACCCGCTCGGTATCATGGAGCCCGTCGGCTCTCTCCGTGTAGAGTACATCCGCGACGGTATCGAGGACTTCATGTACCTCCGTATGATAGAGCGTGCCTTCGGTGAAGACGTGATGGACGAATACATCGCACGCATCTCCACCGAGCTTCTCGACTACAACGAGGACCCCGCGGTTCTCATGCAGGTAAGACAGGAGATGGGCGACGCGCTTGAGGCATACCTGAACGAAAGCGCAAAATAAAACATCTGCAGGATTTGACTTATGAAAAAAATTATATCTCTCGTAATCGCTCTCGCGGCGGTGCTCTCCGCCGCCTCACTCACCGCATTCGCGGCTGACGTACCGCATATCTCGTATAAGCCCGACACCGGAGTTTCGGTAAACATGTACACCGGTTACGTCGGCGGCTTCCCCGCAGGTACTACCGCAGACGGACTCACCGATATGATGAAGGGACCCGCAGAGGTCACCTACAAGCGCGGTGACGACGCCATCTCCGGAAGCGAGGTGCTTCACTCGGGCGATACCGTCACTCTCGGTGATCTTACTCTCACGCTTGCACTCATGGGTGACGCCAACAACGACGGTAAGATAAACGTCTCCGACGTCACTCTCATGCTCAAGTACATCGCAAAGTGGCAGGAGGCCGAGGGCATGAACCCCGTTTACGCCGATGCCAACGCCGACGGCAAGGTCAACGTAAGCGATGCCACTCTTGTGCTCAAGTTACTCGCGAAGTGGGACGTTGAGCTTGCAAAATCCCCCGCCACGTCGGCAGACGTCAAGAAGGGATTTAAGAAAACCGTTTCCACCTGCACGAAAACCGGTGACGGCAACTACTTCAACTTCTGCCACGGCGAGAGCCTTGCAATCAAGTTCACGGTAGGTGAAAACGAGGTTGCCGAGGAGTTCAGAGCAAAAACCGAAAGCTGGAACAACGAGGGTTACCCGACTCACGGCGAGGTTTACGTTTCCGTTTACGTCTGGAGAGAGAGCCTCACCGAGACTCTTCTCGACGACGCGGTATACACGACGTTCTGCAAGGATATTCCCACCGGTCAGGATATGGTTCTGAGCCTTACCGACCCCGCGGGTCACGGTCTCCTTGCCGGTGACTATCTCATAGTCTTCCACGACGGCTACGACTTCTACGACTTTGACGGCAGCATGCGCGGCTTCGGCGTGTGCACGTGGGCGGCTCCCACCGAGGCGTCCGGCCTCCGGTTCTGGGCCATGAACAGAGGCGAGGCCGAATACGTCGAATGGAATGCCGGATTCGAAGGCAGCATCGTCAAGTACGACCTTAAATAAATAATCAACAAGCGGAGAGGGCGCGGAATTTGTTCTGCGCTCTCTCCGACACACAGTTACGGGTGAACCTCATGAAAAAGATAATCTCTTTCGTTATTGTTCTGTGTACCCTTGCTTCACTTACTGCAGTTTGCTCCGTTTATGCGGAGGACGGCACGCCTTCCCTTAAAGAAGACGCCGACCTCGTGCTCTCTCTTGACGGCACGTATCTGTTCGGCACTAACGGCCCCATCGATGCACAGACGCTTGCATCCCAGTTCGACGGTGATGCCGTTGTCACCTCCCCGAAGGGCGAGACTCTCACGGGCAGCGCCGCAGTTCCCACGGGAAGCACGGTCGGTTCCCTCTCCGTGCTCGTATCGGGTGACGCGAACGCCGACGGTAAGATAACCGTCAGCGACGTTACGACGATTCTCAAGAAAATCGCCGCGTGGGACGTTGCCTGCGACGAGCAGGCGTCCGACGCCGACATGAGCGGCAAAACGAACCTCTCCGACGTTACTCTCCTTCTCAAATAT
>JAZUGD010000220.1:0-2271 GCA_045641025.1 Eubacteriales bacterium | reverse complement strand
TCTTCCTAAGACCGCTTGGCCTCCGACTTAGGCGATGAATTCTACGTAAGACTTATATGCCTTGACCCCTCACCGCTCCTCGACCGCGCGATGAGCGTGGCACGCAGCGTCGTATTCTTCTCGGCAACGCTGACTCCGATTTCGTATTATGCCGACATCCTCGGCTGCTCGTCGGGTGACGTGCTCGAGCTTGATTCCCCGTTCCCGCCCGAAAACTTATGCCCCGTGGTGGTGGACAGCGTTTCGCTGAAAATGTCCGAGAGGCTCGGCTCGGTTGACACCGTTGTCGAGTGCATCGCCTCGGTGACCGACGCTCACCCCGGCAACTATCTCGCGTTTTTCCCGTCGTTCGATTATATGGAAAAGGTGCTCCGCACGTTCAGAGAGGCGGTGCCCGACGTTGAAGTGCTCGCTCAGGGGCGGAGCATGAGAGCGAAGGACAGAGCGGACTTTCTCGCCCGCTTTACTTCCCCTCGTGAGGAGGGCACGTCGCTTGTGGGCTTTACCGTAATCGGCGGTATATTCTCCGAGGGTATCGACCTTCCCGGTGACGCGCTCGTGGGTGTTATCATCGCGGGTACGGGCATGCCCGCCATTACCTCGGAACGCAACATAATGAAGGAGTATTTCGACCGCACCCGTGAGGAGGGCGGCATGGACTACGCCTACGTTTACCCGGGATTTAACGCCGTGCAGCAGGCGGCGGGACGCGTTATCCGCTCGGAGAGCGACCGCGGCGTGCTCGTGCTTATCGACTCGCGTTACAGCGAGCCCGGGTACTACCGTCTGTTCCCGAAATGGTGGCGTCACGTGAAGTTTACGGGCGACCCGTTCTCGCTCGGAGAGATACTTTCGCGCTTCTGGGAGGCTCAAGAGGAGCTTCTTCAATAATTATCTCCGATTTTTTTGAAAAATCTCTTTATTTTATCGACACATAGTGATATAATACTTAAGTTAATGTTGAAAATCAGTTTCCGTACAGGAGGACGTTTGTTTTGGTTCGCAACGATCTCAGAAATATCGCAATTATTGCGCACGTCGACCACGGCAAGACCACGCTCGTCGACGAGATGCTCAAGCAGTGCGGCGAGTATCATGAAAATCAGGTAGTTCAGGAAAGAGTCATGGACTCCGGTGACCTCGAAAGAGAAAGAGGCATCACCATTCTCGCAAAGAACACCTCCGTCGTTTACAAGGACGTTAAGGTAAACATCGTCGATACCCCCGGTCACGCCGACTTCGGCGGTGAGGTTGAAAGAATCCTCAAGATGGTTAACGGCGTTCTGCTTCTCGTGGATGCGGCAGAGGGTCCCATGCCCCAGACGCGTTTCGTGCTTCAGAAGGCAATGGAGCTCGGTCACCGTATTATCGTCGTCGTCAACAAGATTGACCGTCCCGACGCACGTCTCGACGAGGTAGTCGACGAGGTACTCGAGCTTCTCATCGACCTCAACGCGACCGACGACCAGCTTGACTCGCCTATGGTATTCTGCTCCGGCAGAGCGGGTACCGCTTCCCTTTCCCCTCACGTTCAGGGTACCGACCTGCGTCCTCTGTTCGACACCATTCTCGACTATATGCCCGCTCCCGAGGGTGAGCCCGAGGAGCCTCTGCAGCTTCTCGTTTCGTCCATCGACTACAACGATTACGTAGGACGTATCGGTGTCGGCCGTATCGAGCGCGGAAGCATCAAGGTCGGCTCGGACGCCACTATCGTTAACTTCCACACTCCCGACGCCGCTCCCAAGAAGACGAAAATCGTTTCCCTCTTCCAGTTCGACGGTCTCGGAAGAAAACCCGTTGAAACCGCCACCGTCGGCGATATCGTATGCTTCTCCGGCGCCGAGGATATTTCCATCGGCGATACCATAACCGACCCGCTTGCTCCCGAGGCGCTTGAGTTCGTCAAGGTAAGCGAGCCCACGATGGAGATGACCTTCTCCGTCAACGACAGCCCGTTTGCCGGACGCGAGGGCAAATACGTCACCTCGAGACAGATTCGCGAGCGTCTCTACAAGGAAACGCTCAAGGACGTTTCCCTCCGCGTATCGGACGGTGAAACGACCGACTGCTTCAAGGTAGCGGGACGCGGCGAGATGCATCTCTCCATCCTTATCGAGACGATGCGCCGCGAGGGTTACGAAATCTGCTGCTCGACTCCTCACGTTCTGTATCGCACCATCGACGGTGTTAAGTGCGAGCCCATGGAGAGAGTTACCGTAGACGTACCGAGCGAATACGTCGGTATCGTAGTCGAAAAGCTCGGCTCCC
>JAZUGD010000219.1:0-3168 GCA_045641025.1 Eubacteriales bacterium | reverse complement strand
AACGGGGAGAACGGGGTCGCTTTTTGAAAAAAGCTCCGCAAAAACATACGGGGAGAACACGGTCGCTTTTTGAAAAAAGCTCCGCAAAAACACACGGGGAGAACACGGTCGGCTTTTGAAAAAAGGTCCGCAAAAACTTTTATAAAAAAGACAGGGGGAACAGCAGAGACTCGCAAGTATGTTTTTGTCCGACAAACCGGAGTTAGGCGGGCATTCAGTTTTCAGCATTCAGCATTCAGCATTCAGAAACTGAACTTTATGTCTGTAAGTTTACTTAAAGTTACCGCAAACCAAAGCACTCCCTTGCCAGGGAGGGGGGACCGCGTTAGCGGTGGGTGAGTAGTCCCCCTTGCAGTTTGCAGTGGTGTCCGTCTATACGGTTTCTTTAATATGTTGTTTTGCTCCGCAAAACTTCAACCTACTCATCCGCCACTATCGTGGCCCTCCTTCCCTGGCAAGGGAAGGCTTGAGCATCCGCATTACTCGTTGTGATAGTGCATAGCAATAATGTTACCCTATCATTCCGCATTCCGAATTCTGCATTCCGAATTACCCTCATCAAATTCCGATTTGTCGAATACCGAGGTTTGCCGTGCAACATTCACCGCGCCGGCGCGCCGCGAAATTTTTCTTGACAAATCAACCTTACCGTGATACAATTTTTCCGTTGCGCGGGTATGGCGGAACGGCAGACGCGCCAGATTTAGGATCTGGTACCACGTGGTGTGAAGGTTCAAGTCCTTTTACCCGCACCAAATAGATAAGGCGCCCTTTTGGGTGCCTTATCTATTTGGCACGGCTACTTTGATTTGAGCCTTCCGAGAATTTTCGATTTCCGCGAAATCGAAAATTCTCTCAGCACAACGCATCCGACTGATATACGTCTTCGTTTTACGTCAGCGTTGTGCAAGGTTCAAGTCCTTTTACACCAATAGAAATTGACGCCTTGGGGCGTCTTTTTTCTTTTGGCTCGGTTACTGCATAACGCCGAAGCTTCGCGAATTTCCCTAAAATTCTCTCAGCACAACGCATCCGGCTGATATACGTCTTCGTTTTACGTCAGCGTTGTGCAAGGTTCAAGTCCTTTTACCCGCACCAAACAGATAAGGCACCTTTTTGGGTGCCTTATCTGTTTGGCACGGATAACAATATACGCCGAAGCTTCGCGAATTTTCTCAAAATTCGCACAGTGCAACGCAAACAGCTACCGTACGGTTACCGTTTCGCGATAGCGTTGCACAAGGTTCCTAAATCCTTTTACCCGCGGTACAAGCTGTCCTTTTCTGCCCATTTTTTCAAAAAATTTTTCAAAATACTCTTGACAATCGTTAGGTACCTAATTATAATGTTAATCGGTTAGGTACCTAACCGTTCGCAAGTATCCGTCCCCATATATGAAAGGAGTACGAAATGGAAGAAACGACAGAAATAAAAAACGACGTAACGCAATGTGTCCTAAAGCTGATGCGCGCCATGCGCCGGCGTCCCATGCACGAGCAGAAGTTCCCGCCCGCAGTCGGACGGATGCTGATTACCCTGCGCGAGCATGACGGTGCCGCTCCCGCCGAGCTGTGCGAAATCATGGACGTGCGTCCCTCCTCGATGTCCGAGCTGCTCGGACGCATGGAGGAACACGGGCTCATCTCCCGCGTGAGCGACGATACGGACCGCAGACTCACAAAGGTTTTTCTCAGCGACAGCGGCAAGGACGCCGTCCGGAGCATTGAAACAAGCTTCAACGAGGAGAACGCGAAGCTCGCCGCCTGCTTCACCGAAGAGGAGGCTGCCGAATTCTGCGTTCTCTGCGACAAGCTGAGCGCACATCTTGAGTCCGACGTTTTCGGCGAGGAGCGTGAGCACTGCCACCACGGGCATCACGGTCATCACGTACACCATGGGCACCACGCACACCACGGAGGCCCTCACGGTAAACCGACTACGTCCGAAGAAAACTGAGCGTTGCCGCAACCGAAAAGGGCACCTGTCGGTGCCCTTTTTACGTTTGGTATTAATCCGTACGGACTCGGTTTTGCTTAAATATCCTTTTTTGTAACGCTTTCAATCGCCGCAAGCACGTTTTTCAGTACGGTTTCGTCCCCGAAGCCTTTATGCTTTTTGATGCGAAACTCTATACCTTCTTTGGCTTCCATGAAACAGGCAAGGGCTTTGGCTGCATTCTTTTTGGTTCCGACTCCGTCTCGGTAGCAGTATCCCATCCGTAGCGCGATATCGGGGAATTTCCTTTTGTATTTATGCTTCTTGTCGGATTTTTCGTACAATTCCGAAATGATTTTCCACGCTTTTTCCGGATTTTTTTCGGTTCCGTGCCCTTTACGGTACAGATCGGAGAGTTTGTACTGTGCTTCAAGGACGCCTTTTTCCGCAGCATCCTCAAAGTAATAAAACGCCTTTTCGTAATCGGGCGCGCCGAGACGGTCACTGTAATAGATATAGCCGAGAGAATTCGCGGCGTATCCGTCTTCGGTCAAATCGTAGAGCCGAAGAAGTGCCTCTTCGGATTCCTTCCAGTTGCACGGGACTACGTCGTTCCCGCCGTAATAAGCGTACGCCTTTCGCTTAATGTCTCCCTCAAAACCGGAATAACTCAGTTCGTCAAGGAGTTTTACGTAATACTCCCGTACTTCATCGGTAACCGTATGCTTTCGGGCGTAGGCTTCGATATTTGAAAGCATATTGTCGCGAAAGTCTTCCGGAATGACCGTTTCGGAAATCGGCTTGCCTTTGGAGGCAAGATACGCGTCGCGGAGACTGATAATAATATCAAGGTCGCCTTCAGCGGGGTCGCACCATTCGAGCACCGATATGACTTCGTTGCAGAAAAAACCAAGAGAAAAACCCGGCGAATCACATTCGGGATAATGTGCGTGGCAAGGCCATTCGTAATCATAGCAAAAATTATCTTTCCACGCGTCCAGAACAGGTACGTTGTTTTTTACTTGCAGTTGTTCTATAAGAGCAAGAACGTCTTCTTCCGTCACGTCAAAATCCCCTGTAACATCACCGAACGGATAAAGTCCATGCTTTGCGAGTTCCCACGAAGTTGTCTCAAGTCTGAAAAAACTTCTGAGCACGTTTTCCTCCACGTGAACGGGACTCAGCTTTTCAATTATTCGCGCCGGGAAAACGTCACTGTGCTCCGTAAGAGCT
>JAZUGD010000218.1:0-2356 GCA_045641025.1 Eubacteriales bacterium | reverse complement strand
GGCCTCCGACTTTACGGCTTACGAGTTCTCGTTCGTAACGCTGAAGCCCGCCGTATTCGTAGATACCCCGCCGAAGATAAACAACCCCGATTACGTAAAGCTCGGCATCGAGCCGCTTGAGCTCACGCTCCGCGACGAGATGGGCGTGCGCGTATCCCCCGACAACATGGACGGACTCGCCGACAGACTCCGTGCGCTTATGGACGAGGGTGAGAAGTTCTCCGACAAGATTCTCGCTCTCAGAGAGAAGTACATCGCAAACTTCGGTCACTCCTCCGAGGTCGCGTACGACTATCTGATGAGTGCGATGAAGGCTCACTCGCAGAAACACAAAGAAGAAAACAAGTAAGTGCAGAACGCAGAACGCAGAACGCAGAGTTTATGAAATTTTGCTTTGCAAAATAATTAATAAATAAATATCACATAATCCCCGAAAAAGAAAGGAAATTTACCATGTTTACTCTTGCTTACATCGATCCCTCCGTTACCACCATGCTCATTCAGGCAGGTGCCGCTCTCGTCGTAGTAGTCGGCGGTGCCGTAGTTCTCTTCGTGAGACGCGCGAAGAAAAAGGTTGCCAAGGTTCTCAACATAGACGAGAACAAGGGCAAGGAAGTCGAAGACGACATCATCGAGACCGCAGAAGAGAACGCGGAAATCAAATAATCACAAACAATCAGAAGGATAAATCATGAAAGCGCTTATACTTAACTCCGGTATGGGTAAAAGAATGGGCGTGCTCACGAGTGAGCATCCCAAGTGCATGACGGAGATTTCGCAGACGGACACGATTCTCAGCCGTCAGCTCCGTCAGCTTGCCGAATACGGCGTTACCGAGGTCGTCATGACCACGGGCCTTTTCGACGGTATTCTCGTGAACTACTGCCGCTCGCTTGAGCTGCCGCTTGAGTTCACGTTCGTCAACAACCCGATATACGACAAGACCAACTACATCTATTCCATCTACAACGCACGCGACGTACTCCGCGACGACGATATCGTCATGATGCACGGTGACCTCGTATTCGAGGACAGCGTATTCGAAAGCGTTATCGCAAGCGAGGTCAGCTGCATGACCGTCAGCTCCACCGCCGCTCTTCCCGAAAAGGACTTCAAGGCGGTCATCCGTGACGGTAAAATCGTTGAGGTGGGCATCAACTGCTTCACCGACGCGATGGCGGCTCAGCCTCTTTACAAGCTCACGAAGGAATCGTGGAACGTATGGCTCGACGCCATTATCGACTTCTGCGAGAAGGGCGACACGGGCGTTTACGCCGAGAACGCGTTCAACACCGTTTCGGACAGATGCGAGATTTACCCGCTCGACGTGCAGAAGTCCATCTGCAACGAAATCGACACGCCGGAAGACCTTGCCGTCGTTTCCTCCAAGCTCCGCGAGGCGGCAAACAGAACGGTATATATGTGCTTCTCGAACGATATGCTCCACAGCGGACATATCAGCATAATAAAGAAGGCGGCAAGACTCGGACGCCTTACGATAGGCGTGCTCTCCGACGAGGCGGTATCGAGCTACAAGAGATACCCGCTCATGCCGTTTGAAGAAAGACGCTCGCTCGTTGAGAACATCACGGGCGTGCATAACGTAGTATGTCAGGAAACTCTCAGCTACGCAGAAAATATAAGAAAGCTCCGTCCCGATTTCGTGGTACACGGCGACGACTGGCGCACGGGATTCCAGAAGCCCGTACGCGACGAGGTCACGTCTCTCCTTGCGGAATACGGCGGACAGCTCGTTGAATTCCCCTACTCGAAGAGCGAGAGCATCGACCGCATCGAGCAGAGAAGCAGAGAACGTCTCTCCCTGCCCGACGTACGCCGCGGAACTCTCCGCTCGCTTCTTTCGATGAAGCCCCTCGTTACGATTATCGAGGCGCACAGCGGCATCACCGGACTTATCGCCGAGAAGACCGTCGTTTACAAGGACGGCGCGGCTCATCAGTTCGACGGCATGTGGGTCTCCTCCCTCTGCGACTCCACCGCCAAAGGCAAGCCCGACATCGAGCTTGTCGACATGTCGTCCCGTATCCGTACGATTGACGACATCATGGAGGTAACGACGAAGCCCATCATCCTCGACGGTGACACGGGCGGACTTACAGAGCATTTCGTATATAACGTAAAAACACTTGAAAGAATGGGTGTTTCCGCTGTTATTATTGAGGACAAGACCGGACTCAAGAAGAACTCTCTCTTCGGCACCGAGGTAGAGCAGACGCAGGCGGACATCCCGTCGTTCTGCGAGAAGATTGCCGCAGGCAAGAAGGCGCAGAAGACGAAGGACTTCATGATAATCGCCCGTATCGAGAGCCTTATTCTCGAGCGAGGCATGGACGAC
>JAZUGD010000217.1:0-8126 GCA_045641025.1 Eubacteriales bacterium | reverse complement strand
ACGGACAAAAAGGTGCTTATCACCAACGGCTGTGATTACGACTTCTTTGCGGACGGTGCCGTACCTCACGAGAGGGACGACAAGATAACCGTCGGTTATTACGGTGTGCTTGCTTCGTGGTTTGACTACGAGCTTGTGCGCAAGATAAGTGCTGACGGAAGATTCGATACTGTTCTTACCGGAAACGAGTACGACGGTACGCTGAGGGAAAGCGGTATTCTTTCTCTCCCGAACGTAACGTTTACCGGAAAGGTCGATTACGAAAAGCTCCCCTCACACGCGTCAAAGTTCGACGTATGCGTTATACCGTTCCTTGTGAACGATATAACTCTTGCAACCTCTCCCGTAAAGCTGTTTGAGTATATGGCGCTCGGCAAGCCCGTTGTCACTACGGCACTCCCCGAATGCAGAAAATACCCGTGCGTTCACATAGCAGACAATCACGATGAGTTTATCGAAATGCTCGCGCTCGCCGCCGAGGAAGCGCGTGACGGCTCGCGTGCGGAAGAACTGAGACAGTGCGCACGTGACAACTCGTGGGAATCCAAATGCAGACAAATGCTTAATTTTATAAACGGTTGATTATGGATAAGCTATCTAAACTTACTTCGGTTTTCAAAAAATACGGTTTTACCGAAACCGTGAAAAAGCTTGCGAAGTATATCTCCTCCGAGCTTTCACCAGTTCTCGGCATACCGAATATTTTCGATTACCTTTTTCACCGCTCCCGTTACAACGAAGAGCTTGATACACTCCTGAACGGAGGCTTTGAGCGCGTTATACTTTGGCGAAGCTCGTTCGGCTGGGACGTACCGCTGTTCCAGCGTCCTCAGCATATTTCGAGAAGGCTCTCCGAGCTCGGCTGCCTCGTGTTCTACGAGGTTTCGCCCATGACCGACAAGGTTCGCACGATGAAGCGCGAGAGCGACGGTCTTTACCTTGTAAACCTCAAGAACGGCGTATTCGCAAAGCATCTCTGCAAGACGCTTGCCGCATACGAAGGCAGGAAATATATTCAATTCTATTCAACCGACTGGACCATACCCGTAAGCGACGTGAAGCGGTTTATCGGCGACGGTTTCGGTATTATATACGAATATATCGACGACCTCTCGCCGAAGCTTTCGGGCACGAAGGAACTGCCGAAAAACGTACGCGATAAGTTTGAGTACGCGATGAACGATACGGAAAACGTTACAGTTGTCGTAACGGCGGACCTTCTCCGAGAGGACGTGCTCTCTCGTAGGGGCGACGCAAACCTTGCATTTTCGACGAACGGCGTTGATTTTGATTATTTCAAAGATATTGACGAGGGCTTTGAGTTTGACGAGGCTTTCAAAGCGGTACTTGAGGACACACGTCCGCTTATAGGATATTACGGTGCGGTTGCGTCGTGGTTCGACTACGAGCTTGTGCGCAGACTTGACGCTTCGGGTAAATACCGTATCGTCATATTCGGCATAAAGTACGACGACAGCTACGATAATTCGGGAATTGCGGATTGCAGTAACGTTTCCTTCCTCGGCCCGCGAGATTATGCCGTGCTTAAGAATTATGCCGCGAAAATCGACGTGCTGACCATTCCGTTCGTTATTAACGATATCACGCGGGCTACTTCGCCGCTGAAGCTGTTTGAGTACATGGCACTCGGCAAGCCAATCGTGACCTCCGACATGAACGAATGCAGAAAATATAAGTCCGTTCTTATCGGGCACGACCACGGTGAGTTTGAAGCAATGCTTGACCGTGCACTCTCACTGAGGGATGATGCGGAATACACCGCTCTGCTTGAGGCGGAGGGACTTGCAAACGACTGGAAAGCAAAAGCGCAGGCAATAGTCGACGCACTGAAAATTAAAGAAAACTCCTGACACCTATTCCGCGTTTTTACAAAAACGCGGAATTTTGCGTATAATGCGTTAGTTTTTTCTTCACCGTTTGTTATTATTTATGACAGCAGACAACACGGAGGATATCATGCTCGTATTTCTTTCTTTCGTAGAAGATCCGAAAGAACGGAGCTTCGTTGAATATCTTTACAGGAAGCACAAGAAACGTGTGCTTTTTGTCTGCACGTCAATTCTCGGTGACAGAAGCCTCGCGGAGGACGCTCTCGAGGAAACGTATCTGAACGTGCTGAGATACGAGCGCTACTTTACCGGTAAAAGCGACGACGACACCGCAAGACTTCTTATGAAGTTTGCAAGAAACGTTTCAATCAACATGTATAACAAGCGCAAGCGCACGGCGGAGGAGGAATTACCCGTCGACGACGAGAACTTCGTGTTCACGACCGATGCCGACTCTTCGGAGCTTCCGGAAAACGCCGCCGAAAAGCGCGAAATCGTTGAGGCGACGAAGCGGGCGATTGATTCCCTGCCCGATGAAACGCGCGACGTTCTGTTAATGAAATATTATCACGGAATGAAAGCGTCGGAAATCGCTTCCGTATGCGGCTCGACCGAAGCCGCAGTCAACATGAGACTGAAGCGTGCACGTGAAAAAATACTTGATATTCTTAAGGAAGGAGGGTTTGGCGATGAACGATAAAACATGCAGCATGCTTGACGCTCTTATAATGAGCGCAGCCGGTGAGTGCGAAAGCGATGCTCTTGCGAAATTCCTCTCACTCGAGGGAGAGGAAACGGGAGACGCACTTGACGTAAGAGTTCTTTCGTCTCTTAAAGCAAACAAGCGACGCAGAATGATAAAGATTTTCTCCTCCGTTGCCGCCGCAATCGCACTTGTGTTTGCTCTTGAATTTATTATTTCCTCCTCGCTTACGGGAAGACTTCTGCCTCCCGACAAGCCCGAACCTCCCGCACAGTCTGTAACGACCGATACCGATAACGGAAACCTCGTTACCCCGATTACGGAAACCGATTCCTATAAGGTTACGGACACGGTTACCGATGAACCCGATGAGACAAAGAAAACGGAAAAGAAGGATGAGGAAACCTCAGCGACGCTTGACGTTCCTCCGGCTATTATCACTCCCGAAGTCACGACGGGCAAGGACGTAGTTGTTCCCGACACGCAGAAGCCCGACGAGCCCGTCGAAGCATCCGTATTCTTTGAGAACGGCGTGGGCGATATCACCACCTTCAGAGTGCTTACCGAAGACGAATACAAAAATCTTTACAAGGTGCTCGGTGAGGGGCATAATTTCCGTGTTGTAAACAACTTCAAAGATTATGCCGAAGCCTGCAAAACTTTCAATGGTATCATTCCCGAGCTTACGGAGTCGTATTTTGTGAACAACAGCGTTATTTTCGGTAAAGATACCCGCCCTTATTCGCTTGCCTCCCACGACGTTAAGGCAATATACCGTGACGGAGATACTCTCGTTATAGACTGCAGGGATTACGACGGATACGACTCTTGTGCAACGGCATTGGAAACCGATATCTGCCGCGTTATCGAGGTTTCAAACGAGCTGCTTGACGGCTGCAGGTATATCACACAAAAGGTAACGTCCACTGCACTGCTCAATATTACGGATTACACCGATTACGACAACAAGCTGAACGACACCGAGGTGCTGTTCACGTATGAAGGTTCGGACTCGTCTCTCAAGCCTTACGTGGCACTGAATTATTCAAAGCAGAGCTTTGAACTGTTCCGCTCTCCGTTTGACGGCAAGCCGATAACCGGAGGATACGAATACGACGCGAAGTCGGGCACCGTTCTGCTTCGTGTACGTTCTTCTGAGGGCGGCAGACTGAATTTCAAGTATAATTCCGATTCTTCCCTCACCTATCTCGGTGCCGAATACGGTTTTAAATTTGAAACGCCCGGCATGGATGCTGATTTTCTGCCCGTCGGCAGTACGCTTAAATGCAAGTCTCCGAACGTCAGACTTACGGAAACCAACCCGTCCGGCGCCGTATCAGGTTTCGAAGACGAAACGGTTGAGAAAATCGAATAAACACATAAAGCCGCACGTTTTTGACGTGCGGCTTTATTTTTTTGAAATTTTATGTTAAAATATGTTGAATTTACCCGTCGGCGTCTGTTATAGATATAAAATATAACGTTAAATTATTAAAGATCGGAGGTATTGTGCGTGAAATGCAACGAAGAAAAGCTCTTTGACGCTCTTCTCAAGTCGGCAGCTGCCGGATGCGAAAGAGATTTATTATCCGAATTTGACGAAGCACGCGAAATGCTTCCGTCCGACGGGACGAACGGTAAAATTCTCGGAAAGCTTGCGTCACTTAAGCATAAAAAGAATTCCCGGATTGCGATATGGGCTGCCGCCGCTGTCGTAATTATTCTCGGTGTGCAGATATTTGCGACGAGTATGTTCATGCGGCACGACCTCAACCTTCCCGCCGAAAGCGTTACCGAAGACACGACCGTCTCTACCGAGGATTCACTGTACGTTGAGCTCATCACGGAAACCTCAACAAACGAGGAAACCGAAGCCAATGATGAGGTTACAACAGAAGCGCCGGAAAGCATTATCGCAGAGACCGACGCGCCTACGGAAATAACCACAGAAAATGAAGCAAAAGTACCCGTATTTACCGAGACACCGACAGAGACTACACGCAAATCAGCTGTGACAACAGTAAGTACCGATAATAAGAAGCCTGCGCCCCGTCCGGTCATAAACAAAGGTGATTTTAATGAGTACGGAATCGGTCGTTCACTCAATCCTTCAAAACATATTGATACTGCAATTCTTGATAGCGCAGAGAACGTAACAGACTGCGGTATTGCAAAGCTGTTGCTTGTCGGTACTTACGATGAATACCGTGATATATTCGAGGCAAACAACGTCGGAATTGCCGAATATGCACCCGAATATTTCAACGACGGTCTTCTGCTCGTAACGTATATGACCCCGAAAGCCACAAACAAAACCGTTATAAACGGAATATACGTTGAGGACGGCATACTTACCGCAGAGCTCGGCGACTGTGTATTTACCGAAATACAAAACAATAGTGTTCTCCTGAACGTTACAGAAGTGAGCAAAAACGTACTGTCCGGATATAGTATTAATACAACAACCACCAAATATTCAATCAGCTCGCCGTCAATTTACCGTTATCAGGAAAGCACGGTTTCATCTGACAAATCCGTATTAGAACTTCATATAGATAAACAATATTTCCGTTTGTATTCAAAAGATCTCGGCAAACCCATAGACGGAGGATATGAATTAAGCGATACCGAACTTTATTTGTATCCCGAAGACGGCGGTATTATTACTTTAACAAATAACGGTTCCGGTTTTACCGTAAGTCTGATTGAAAATGCCGACTGCAAGCTTACTTCCGTCTTAAGCAATCATAAGACGTTTGACAACAATCCTCTTACACAATATATCGGGAAAACCGAAACGGGAATAAAAGCAGAAAGTTATTTTAACGAATATGTCGATATAAACGAAAATAAAGATTTCAGCATTAAGTACTACCGGGATGAAAAATGCGAGTCCGAATACGCTTCGCTGAGTGAAGTAACACCCGGAACTCAAGTCTTTTATAAAATATTGAGCAAGTCCAAATTAACCGTTATTTCTCATTTGTCCATAAATTCGGAGTTTGCCGACAGCACCTCATTCATTATGCCCGACGAGCCTCTGAAGGTGTTTATATGCACCGCCGGAACCGGCGACATTGACGGTGACGGAAAAATAACATATACGGACGTGTCATTTATCCGGCGGTATGCAGCAGGTGCCATCGATGATAACGACCCGAGAATTAAAGATACGATATTCCTCGGAGACATAAACGGAGACGGTAATATCGATGAAAACGACGCTGATATTCTTTGTACGTTTTTTGACGATTCCGTAAGTCCGGATTCCATTAAGTCTTCCGAAAGGACAGATTTCAAAGTAAGCTTTGCCATAAAAGGAGCGGAGGTGCTGAGGTCTGTCACAGTGCCTTACGTACCGGGTACCTTATCTTCTCTTTCAGAAGTCGAAATATTCACACGAGATTACATTTTGCCCCTCTATCTTGCCGAAAACAATATTCCTGTAAATATCTATGATATTATAGGCGATTCATCATTTTTCGATGATTATAAGCTATGTATTGCTTATACCAAATTAATGGATTCAAAAAACAAAGTTGAATTCATCGCGAAATCAAAAGACAATGAAGCGGAGCTTG
The DNA here is from genome assembly GCA_045641025.1 of Eubacteriales bacterium. Classification (GTDB taxonomy): domain Bacteria; phylum Bacillota; class Clostridia; order Oscillospirales; family CAG-272; genus UMGS1312. The sequence continues at coordinate 1,992 of JAZUGD010000217.1, read as the reverse complement.
TTTTTGACTATTCTGCTTCTTCTTCTCACACAGATTACAGATACGACGCAGTATTCTTCAAGGTTCCCAAACAAGGTTAAACATTCTGAACATTATTCAAGGAAAGGAGGACGGTATGCTTTTTCTGTCATTTACCGACGACCCCGAGCTTCGGGATTACGTTACGTATCTTTACAACAAGTACAAAGGCAAGGTTCTGGGCATTTGCACGCAGATTCTCGGAAACGAAGCTGACGGTGAGGACGCGCTTGAGGAAACCTTCGTGCGTGTTCTCAGGTTTGAGAAATATTTCCGCGGCAAGAGTAATGAGGATACCGTCCGCCTTCTCATGAAATTCGCCAAGAACACCGCGCTCAACCTTTACGATAAAAACAAAAGAACGAGAAACAAGGAAACGCTTTACGATGACCTGCCGGAATACAGTACGTCGGAACAGTTTGATACGATAAACTTTACCGAGGAATGCGTACTGCGGACAGAGCTTATAGAAGCGACGCAAAACGCGATTGATTCTCTGACTCCCCTGCTTCGCGATACGGTCATACTGCGATATTACAACGGCATGAAGCTATCAGAAATTGCCGAGTTGTTCGGCTCAAACGTTCCAACGGTCAGCATGAGGCTCACACGTGCACGTGAAATAATCAAGAATTCACTTATCGAACAAGGCTTTGACAATGAATAAAACTTCCCTTTTACGGGAAGTTTTTTTATGTTTAGTTTTTTCACATTCGACTGTTATATAGAGCGGAAGGATAAATTCCACAAAGAATCCGTACGTGCTTTGTCAGTCGCGAATGACGAAACACAGCGGATTTTACGTAACTTTAAAGAAAGGACAAAAATTATGAAAAAAATAATCTCTGTTGTTGTTTGTGCATGTATGCTCGTATCCGTTTTGTGTCTGTCGTGTGCGGCTGTCGGTGCCATAGGTCATTGGTCATATAGTGAGCCTTGTTGGGAAGGACTTCACTACGGCGAATTCGCGGTACAAGGTAAACGTTCGGCAGAAAGCACCGACAGTGAATTTAACGGAAGAATATTTCTCGCACGCGGACCATACGTTCCCAAGGATAAAGTTTTCGGTGTCGAAGATTTTCCCGGTCTTGAAGTGGAGAAAATCGAAAACCTCATCGATCTTTTCGGAAATTATAACAATTATTCCGTGATCACTCTTAAGGATAAGAGTTATGAATCAGTTATCAATGCTCTGAAATACCTCGAAGACTATAAGTATATAGCATGTGAAAACATGAATCTGCTCTTTATTCCGAGAGATTCTAACGGTAAGTTTCTGAGTCTCCCCGATGATTCACCCGAGGTAAAAGCCGGAGACAAATATTACCTTAGTTGGATAGATAAATACGGTAAAGATTTTTATGTCAACGACGTATATGAAGGTCTGTTCGACAGAGTTGAAGCAGAATTCAAGAACGGAAAAAACTGGCTTGACAAATATGACAGACGTATGTATATCGGTGATGACAAGTATACCTACCGTTTCAAGATAGTCGCTGACATAAACACAGATAACGGAGTCGTTCGCAGCGAATATTTCAACGGTGATGCCGACGGCAATACCCTCGTGAATCTTCAGGATGCCGTACGTATTCTCAAATACGTCGCTCACTGGGACGTAACCGTCGAGAACGGTGCTGATGCCAACATGGACAATATTGTCAACGTAAGTGACTGCGTTCAGGTTCTTAAGATGATTATTGACTCTATGGAGGCTGACCCCGTACCGGTTCGTTAACTGTATTCCCGCTTGCGGCATAATGCCGTAAGTAAATCTATTATAGCCGAGGGGAGCCGAACGCTCACGGTGCGGGGCGGTTATTTTTCCGCAGTTCGGTGTCAATCGCCTCGGCTATATTAAAACTATGCTTTGGAGTCATATATGGAACAGATATACACGATTCCGGTAAACGAGGCGTTCGAGGAGAGCGCCGCGGGCGGGCACGAATGCCCGTTCTGCCTGATGAGGCGAAA
>JAZUGD010000216.1:0-3506 GCA_045641025.1 Eubacteriales bacterium | reverse complement strand
GTTCGTCCCGCTTTGTGGATAAATCTTTACTGACTTTTACAAATAACAAAGTAAATCCTCCGTAACATTTGTTCCGGAGGATTTTTATTTCCGGCAGGCAGAATGCAGCTTGCGGGTAAACCGGAGTTTGGCGAAGCAATTCGGAATGACGGTAAACGTTATGTCTGTATTCATAATTGGCGTTACAACTGATGCCTCCACCTGATGGGGGAGGTGGCAGACGAGCGGAGCGAGGCTGACGGAAGGAGAGATAAATACCGGCGAAAAATTCTCTCCTTCCGTCTTTTGCTCGGTAAACCTCGCAAAATCCACCTTCCTCATCAGAGGAAGGCTCAGGCCCGAACCGTCGGTTATGCTGACAGACATAAAGCCCGTTTTCTGAATGCTGAATGCTCAATGCTGAATGCTGAAAACCGAATGCTCCAAAACCTCCGGTTTATATAAATGAAAAGAAGCCCCGAGGGGCTTGTTTTTTCCATAACTCTGAACTCTACACTCTGAACTCTGAACTTTAATTGCCTGTTCTCTGCGAAATACCCTTGATTCCGCTGATGACCCAGTCGCACGAGTCGACGGTGATGATGTTGCCGCAGTATTCGCACTTAGCGGACTTGTTAATGTCGCACGGTGCACCGCAGGAAGGACAGTTCACAACGCGCGTGCCGCTTGCCTCCGAAGTCAAGGTTCCGGTCTTGCGGGTCAGCGTGTATTCGTAAACCATGAACTTCTCGACGGAGTTCGAGCCGCGTACGATGCTGCCGGTCTCGTCGTCGGTCACGTAATCGACGATTCTCGTGCGGAGAGTTGCGATAATCACGTCGTCGCCGCCTCTCTGCGTCCAGCCGTCGAGCAGAGTGTCAAGCACGGCGATACGCTCGATGCGGTTCGTCTGCTTTGCGCGGCGGTAGTTGTCAAGCTGACGGTCATACTGTGCGTAAAGCTCGTCGGTAAGGTACGGGCGAAGCGTTTCGAGGTTCTTCGCCTGCCATGCGTTCTGCATCTGCACGTATACGTTCGAAAGCTTTTCCTTGAGCTCGGTCTCCGAGAAGGACGGGTCGAGCGTCAGGTACTCGGACATGGCTTTGAGCGTCGTGCGGTCGGTGGGAGTTGCACGGGGTGCAACGGGCTTCTTGTTCGAGCGAACCTTGTTTACGATTATGATTATGATAAATACTATGACTATGAGCCAGAATATGCTCACGTCTCCCGACGCGACGCTGTTGCCGACCATGTTGCCGACAAGAGAACCGAAGAGAGAGCCGACGAAGCTGTCTCCTCCGCCGTAGTCATAGTCGTTGTCCCAGTCGTCGTCTCCGCCGAAGTCCCAGTCGCCTCCGCCGCCCCAGTCGCCGCCGAAGTCGCTGTCGCCGCCGAAATCACCGAAATCGGCGAACGCCGCAACCGCAAGTGCCGTTACGAGAAGACAGGCACATATCAAAGCAAGTATTTTTTTCAAAATGTCGTTTACCTCCTATTTTTGAGGTCTTTTTTACATTATAGCATAATCCCGCACGGATTTCAACATAAATAAATAATGTATATTTCAAGTGCGTTCTGCACTCTGCGTTCTGCGTTCTACGTTCTGCGTTAAAAAGCACCCTTTCGGGTGCTTTTTTCAGTTTTCAAGCGAGGCGACGAGCGCCTTGACGGAATTCTCCTGCGACGCGTCCGCGGACACGTACAGCATATACACGTCAAACGACTTGATATAGTAATATTTTCCGTCGTAAACGCCGGAGAATACGGTCTCGTCGGACGTCTCTCCCTTGATGCTCTTGACGTTGCCGTCAAGCATCGCCTTGGCGTTCTCGGGCGAGTTCATCGTGAAATACTGCACGGTGTAGTCGTCGCTGCGGGCGAACGTCACGTTTTTGATGTGGTCGTACTGTGCGAACTGGTCGGAAACGTCGGTTATCTGAAAGCCCGCCGCTTCCATCTTCTCCGAGAATTTATCGGCGGTCATTCCCTTTGCCGCACAGCCGAACAGCACGGCGATGCACATAAGCGCGCAAAGCGCACAGACAAGCTTTTTCATTATCTCTTCACGACCTTAACTTCGAAGAGTCTGTAAGTGTACGGTCCGCAATGAACCTTGAGCATTTCGCACTCCGGCTTTATCACCTCGCCGGTCTTCATGTCGTGAAGCTCGATGGTGTAACCGCACGTTGACGATACGCCCCAGTCGACCATCTGCAGCGGATGAGTACCGTCGCCGTCACCGAAGTTGCCGAGCATGAATATCATTCTGCCGCCGGAGAGGTGCTTGAAGAGCGCGCACGCGCCCTGCTTGGGGTCGTAGTTTTCGACCACGCTGAACGGAGGACGGCAGTCCTCGTCCTGGTCGATGTCGAGAAGCATTCTGTTCGTGAGAAGCGCTCTCGTCTCCTCGTCGCAGTTACGCACGTCGCAGCCTATCATGAGCGGCGCGTTTACCATGCACCAGTATGCGAAGTGGAGCTCGTACTGCGATGCGGTGCAGCCGTCAACGCCGACGTTGCCGGAGCCGTACATGCCGCAGATAAGCATATCGGGGTCGTTGAAGCAGCCGGGACCCGAGGTGGAAAGCAGACCTATCTGCGAGAGTCCGATGTCCTTCATCGACTGGAAGTTATCGCTGATGTCGCCCGTCGAGCGGTACATGTGCGCACCCGCGCGGCGTGCCCAGTTATGTACGTTGTCACATCCCCAGTTGCACGCTGAGAAGAGGATTTCTCTGCCCGTTGCCTTGAGCGCGATACCCATTCTGCGGTACAGAAGCTCGGGGAAGCTTCCGCCGAAGATGGAGCGTGCGCAATAGTCGTATTTGAGGAAGTCAACGCCCCAGGATGCGAACGTCTCGGCGTCGATGAATTCGTGGTCGTAGCTTCCGGGGTAGCCCGCGCAGGTGGTCGTGCCGCAGCACGAGTACATGCCGAACTTGAGTCCCTTCGAGTGTACGTAATCCGCAAGATATTTCATTCCGTGCGGGAATTTTTCGGGGTCTGCGACGAGTCTGCCGTCCTTGTCTCTTTCGTGAAGCGACCAGCAGTCGTCAACTACGACGTATTCGTAGCCCGCGTCCTTGAAGCCGCGTGCGACGAGCGCGTCCGCGGTCTCCATTACTACGGCTTCGTTTATGTTCGGTCCGAACGTGTTCCATGAATTCCAGCCCATAGGCGGTCTTTGTGCAAGCATAATGTTTCTCCGTTTCCCGAGGGGAAACGCCTCCCCTCTGTCATTGCTATAATTATAGCAAATTACGAAATAAATGTAAAGATAAAAGGTACAAGTATGCGTGTGACAATTCGGAATGCGGAATTATTGTAGTTTAGCACGTTAAACGAAAGTTTGTCGGGCATTCAGTTTTCAGCATTCAGCATTCAGAAGTTGTATTATATGTCTGTAAACTTACTTAAAGTAAACGCAAACACAAGCCTTCCCTTGATAGGGAAGGTGGCATCCGAGCGTAGCGGTGGATGACGAATGAGTAGTTGATACAAGCAAATCTATAGACGGTTAGTTAGTCT
>JAZUGD010000215.1:0-7618 GCA_045641025.1 Eubacteriales bacterium | reverse complement strand
CGCGTAGGGCTTATTGAACTCCGGCTCCTCGGTGCTGATATGCACAACGGGGATCGGACGGTTGGCGACGTCCTCGGGCTTGTCGACCCACTTCTTGATAACGGTGATCTTACCGTTATATTCGGGCTCGTTGAGAACGGCGTAGTAGTCCTCAAAGCCGGTCACGTCGGTCCAGTAGGAGGAAATGCTTTCAAGACCGGTCACCTTGCCGTCGGCACCGACGGTAATCGTATACGGCGTGGGATCGAGCTTGTAATTCTCGGGAGCTTCAATCTCGGTGAGGGTATAGGTACCCGACTCGAGCATTTCAAACTTAACGACGCCGTTATTGTCGGAGGTTGCGGTCATATCAACGACGGTGCCCTTGTCGGAAACACCGTTGAGCGAGAAGGTTGCACCCGCGACGGTCTTCGTGCGGTTAGCCGCATTCAGCTTGAAGAAGCTGAAGGTGTGATAGGGCTCGTTGATAACGTCGGTCACGCCCTTTGCGGCGTCAAGACCTTCAACGTATACGAAGCCGGTATCGTCGCAGACTACCGTCCACGTGTTGTCGCCGGGAAGCTGATAGCCCTCGGCGGGGATAAGCTCGGTGAGGGTATAGGTACCCATTTCGATGTTCAGGAACGCCGCCTTACCCGAGATATCGGTAGTCGAGTAGAGGGAGTAAGCAGTGCCGTAATCCGACGTACCTTCAAGCTTGAAGGTGGTGTCGGGGAGCGCACGGTAGGCGTCGGAGCCGTCGATCGTACCCTTCTTCGCAAGAATCAGGTCGCCGTGAACGCGGACCTTATCCATGATTTCATATGCACCGTTCTGCTCGACGTTTTCAATCAGCGTTTTGCCCTCGCCGTCGATCGTGACGTGCCAGAGCGTTTCGTTGATGAAGTAATCGTCGGGGCTTTCGGTTTCCTGCATCAGGTATTCACCCATTTCAACGTCGCTGAAGAGGACGGTACCGTCGGCAGTGGTTGCTGCGTAAAGGTCTACGGAAGTACCGTATGCGGACGTGCCGTAGAGACGGAAGACAGCACCCTCGACGGGAACGTCGGGGTAATCCTCGGATACCTTGTTCAGCTCGACGTCGCCGACGACGCGGAGAATGACGCTCGTATAATCCTGATGGATGAGTTCGTCTTCCATCTCAGCCACATCGCTTTCGGAATCGACGTGGCGGAGATTGAGGTATACGTTGTTGTACGCCTCGGGATAGCCGGAAGCGTTTTCGGGAGAAGCTGCGGGCGCGGTCATATAAATGCGCACGCTTGCCGAGGTATCGGTAGGCATTACGTATTCGCCGCCGTCTGCCGCTTTTCTCATGTCAACGGCAATCGCCTTGACGTCCGAAAGACTGCCGGCATAGTCGGAAGCCTTTGTCCATACGGAAGAGGTAAGGTCTGCGTTTGCCGCGATATCGAGAGACGCCGCGGTGGAGTAGTATACTACCGGAGCGATTCCGAGAGAGACAAGCTGAGAGACGTCAACGCTCTTCAGCGTACCGTGCCACTCGGACTCGGTGCCCTCTGCGGGCTCGAAGTTCTCGAGAGAGTCGAAGAGAACGAGGTTCTTTGCTTTCTCGGAAATATCGGTAGCAAAACGGAGCTGATACGAATAGGTATCGTTCAGGTATGCAACGGTGCTGTTCGAGTAATCAAGTCCGTCGGAGCCGGCAACCTTCTTATAAAGACCGATGTTACCGCTCGTTACGAGGGAGGGCTTGAAGAGATACTCGGTATAAAGGAACTTCTTTGCATCGGTGTCGGGGTCAAGGTCGGTCATGAGATCCTTTTCGATGACCTTACCGCCGTTATCGGGAAGACCGTTTCCGATAGTCTCGTTGCCCGTTTCGTATGCAACGGTATTGCGGAAGCCCTTCTCGGAGTCGTAATCCTTGATTGCATCCCATGAATTGATGGTCGTGTAGCTGATGCGGTACTTTTCGGCAGGGGTATTGATGCGGAAGATGACAAGCAGTCGTCCGCTGCCCTGATAGTTCTCAACCGTCTCAACGGTGTAGCTGCCGGGCAGAAGCTTGATACCGTCACCGTATACGGTTTCGGAGTTCTTCTGATAGGTAGCACCCGCGGGGAGCAGATCGTAGAACACACCGCTTCTCTGCTCCACGTACTTAAGCGTGGAGTCAACGTCGTTGTATGCTTCCTCGATGTTGACCTGCCAGGTCGCATAGAAATTACGGTTGATCTTGTCGTTTCTGAAGCTGAGTACGTTCTTCTTTACGGTACCGTTACGCTCGATACCCATAATGAAATCGTCGCCGAAGTCATCAATGAAGCCGATTTCGGTGCCGTCAGCCTTGTAGAAGTGTCCGGTACCGTCCTCGGTAAGGCGGGTACGCGTTGCATCGCCTACGGTGCCCAGAACCTTATCGCTGCGGAAAAGGGTGAGGGCTGCGGTTGCACCGTACTCGAAATAGTACGCGGTGGTGTACGCCTCAAGCGCATAGCCGGTGATACCCATGTCGGGCTTGAGGTTCAGCGTTTTTCCGGAGGTGCCCGAAACGCAGCTTTCGTTAATATCGGTATACGTCTGCGTATCAAGATGATATACGGCAGCGAGAACGGGCTCGCCGTCACCGCACTTAACGTATATATTCAATGTATCGTTCGCACCGAAAACGGCGGGAGAAGAAACGAAAGCGCACTTCTCCGCATCATATGTCGCGGTACGTACGGTATACTTCGGCGTAACCGAGCTTATCTCGTAATCGCCGGCATCGAGTGCAACCTTCTCGGGAAGGCTGAAGTCGTAGTTTTCGATAAATACGCGAACGGGCTTCTTGCCGTACGCGGAGGGATCGTCGTAGTTGTTGCCCTCAACGGTCCACGGATAGGGATTACCGACGGCATAGGAATAGAAGCGGAGGTTGGGCATCGAGTCCTCGCCGCCCTCCGCGCTGCCCTTCTTGAGCTCGTCAAGGGTATAATCCGAAATCATGGTGGATTTGCCGTTGACGTTTACGGTGCCCTTGTAGTCAACACCGTATACGTAGAAGTCATAGTTGCCCTGAGGTCTCTTCCACACCTTCTTTTCGTAGGTGTATTTTGCCTCGGCGGAGCGCTGCGTTGCGTCGTGCACCTCGTCCTCGGGAGTGACCGTGGCTTTGATCTTGTTCTTTACGGTATAGGAGATACGCTCGGAGGCGGCAGACGCCGGATTGTCACCGAGAGTAGAGCTGTCAGCAAGAAGTGCGTCGTAGTAGCTCTTCAGGTGACGGGTCAGCACGTAGTCGTAGCGCGTGCCGGTACCGGTGCAGTCAGACACCGAGTTTACGTCCGAAAATACGGACGCTCCGGCAAGCTTATAGCCCACGACGCCCGCCTCAGCCTCGTTGAAGGTATCTTCAAGAGTGAAGGTATAGGGCTGAGTTGCGCTGACGGTACTCGTTATCGTCCATACGAGATAATAGTAATCGTCGGCATCGGCAGGCTTGGTGCCCCACGAGCTGTCCCACGTATCGATAACCTTGCCCTTCTGCTCCTTCTTGAGGGAGGTGAGGGTGGCGGTAGTATCGATGTATACGGGCTCAGCCTCGCTCTCCGCGGTATCGGTCTCGCCGCCGACGGTCGCCTCAATGGACGCCTCGAAGGGAGCGGAAGCGGAGTCGGGGTTGCCGTAGTCAACGTAATTGAATACGGAATCCGTAGTTACGTAGCCGACGTCGATATAACCGGCATAGCCCGCAGGTACGGGAAGACGGTTGGTTATAACGATATCGTCGCCGTCAACGGTATATACGAAATTCGCGGAATCGGGAAGATTCGCCGTGCCCGCTTCGGGAATCGAAACGTCACAGGAATCGGCAGCCGAGCCGTTTCTGTTCGTAAGAATCGTTTTGGGTACACGGATTTCTATCGTGTTCGCTTCGAACTCTCCCGCACCGGAGAGTGCATAGCTGACACGGTAAATGAACATATGGCTGTCCGTACCCTCGGGCTTCCATACGTAGTCACCGGCATCGTTTTCGGTCGCGCCGGAGACAAACTTCGCCTTGAAAGACTGTATCAGTCCGTCGTTTGCGGCGAACGCGGTAGTGGCAAGAATATTTACGTTCATGCCGAGAACCATGATAACCGCAAGAAGAAGCGATACGAATCTCTTTGCTTTCTTCACTTTTTATATACCTCTTTCCGTGAAAATATGTGTATAGTGATAGATAGTATATTATACCAATGTTTGCCTGCCGATTCCACCCGAAAATATGTCCCGAATGTTAACAATCAGTTAATAAGTCTCGGCGTACGGTGTTAATAACCGTGCAAACCGCCCAAGCCTGCCGCGCTTTCACGCGGGTTCCGACGTGGATATACACAACAGCGTCCGCCACTGCGGATACGTCGGCACAGCTTAAGCTTATCGGGGACTTACCGCATAAATAAAAAGCCGTGTGCGACTGCACACGGCTTTTTACGTATTTGTTTATGACGAGAATACTCTTCCGTCGGCTGCGGGTACGTCGTAACAGATTTTGTTGTCTCCCGGAGGAGGAGTTACGCTGCACGCACCCGTGTAGTAGGTGAAGGGACCGCCGAAGTCAACGGCGCATTCCATTACGGCCTCGTTCGAGATTGCGGCGCAGCCGCTTGCTATGTTCCGGGAGAGCCCGAACGAATCAAACTCCACCGTCGGTTTTTCGTAAAGTTTTTTCGTTTTCGTCCGCTCCCCTTTCTCAGTATCCCATGGCAAGCTTGCGTTTCAGTACGTTGACGTCGGTAACGTCAACCACGCCGTCGCCGTTTACGTCGGCCGATGCGTTGAACACGCCGGTTCCTGCGAATCCGGCAATGCTTCTCATAAGAACGTTTACGTCGGTGGTGTCTATAACGCCGTCGGCATCTGCGTCGCCGGGTACCAGCCGTACGTCGCTGTGTTCGTTGTAAACCGCCATGACCGCTTCATTTCTTGCGGCGGGGCTCATGCTGAGGAACGTATTTGCGTCAGCGCCTTCCTCAAGCCTGCTCTTGTAGGTTATCTTTACGTTGGTGATTGAAAGAATCGGGCCTGTTTCCGTTTCACTCTCAGGTGCCGAGTTAGTGATGATTATCGGGGCACTTACGTTGCCGTTCCACTTAACGAGGTCGGTAACGTCATAGTACAGATCGGTTGCGGTGGAAACGTTATGAACCTTGCCCGCCACGGAGCCGGCTACGCTTCCGTTCATGCACTTGAGCGCTATCTGAACGGAGGCGATATTCGACGCGTCCGAAGTATTCAGACAGAACGCAACGGACTGTCCGCCTGCGAGGTATACCTCGTTGTTGGGTCCGTAGTTGTTATAGTCGGAAACATCTCCCGTCTTGCCGAAGTTATAGATGAATACCGCTCCGTCGGTACCGAAGTCACCCGCGTTGATAAGGTTATCTCTGAGCTCGATGTACTCGGGATAAGCTTCACCGTCGGCAAGGTATGCCTGAAGTGCTTCGTCGTCTCCCTCTGCGGGGTTGTATACGCGGATTGCGTCAAGCCAGAACTCGTACGAGCCGGCACCCTCATAGTCGAAGAAGCTGTAATACTGAGGAGCAATCGTTACGGTGTAGGTACCGTACGAGAGCTCGTTCATGCTCTTGATAACCGGTATCTGATAAAGCGTTTCGTCAAGGCTGCAGGCGTGGTAGTTATCTACAGCCCACCTGTACTCCTTGCCTTCACCCGTTACGGTAACGAATACGATACCCTGTCTCGAGTTTGCAAGGGAGATGATGTCAAAGCCCGTACCCGTGAAGGTGAAGCTTGCGGTAGGCCATTCGGTCATGCCTTCGCTTACGGTTACGTGTCTCGCACCGCCGAGAGAGTACGTGGTGCAGGAGGCGTACGCATCGTCGTAGCCGTATACGTTGTTCGCATCGATTGCCGCGATGCTGACGGCACCGGGACGGTCCTCGTCCTGAACTGCGGCGATATTTTCACCGATCCATTCGGCGTCGCCGTCAACGTAGGTTACGAAGCTGTCGGTATCCTCGTAGTAGATGACGGTTGCGGGGATTACCTTGAGGATTCCGTAATAGTATCCGTTGTATGCGGCAAGATCGGCAGAGGCAACGTTCGTATATCTGACGGCGTAAACGAAGGTTTCAACACCGCTCATTTCCATGCCGTTCAGAGTATATTCAACCTTGCCGTTCTTAATCACGGCGGTACCGAAGTCACCGTCTGCAATCAGTGCATAATCTGCGGAGAGAGCGGAGGACTTTGCGGGCGCCTCGCTTCCCTTCTTAAGGCCTGCGAGAGTACCGCAGGCACCGAACGTGTCGTTCGCAAGAACGCTTACGTCCACGGGGATGCCGTAGTCGATTACGACTGCATCGTCCATTGCGCCGACTTCAAACTTGACTGCAAACCATACGGTGGTATGAGTGTACTCGAAGCCCCTGCCGGATACGTTTCTTTCAGTCGTGTATGCGGTACCGTTGTAGCCGGTTACGTAGGTGGTATCCTTGGCGATATCGCTGTCGCCGGTGATTACCCAGCCGCTTCCGTTCGCGCCGGAGGAAATGCCGATAGTGTATCTTGCGCCCTCGTCGAAGAGCGAGTAGCCTTCGGGAAGAAGTGCGCTTGCGTACAAATCAAGGCTGTTAAGCTCCTCGCTGTTGTTGAGAAGCACGATCTCGGTCTGAGGATTGGTTAATGCAATCTTGTTTGCAAAGGTACCCGTCTGTCCGGTGGAGCGGTTAACGACTACGTTACCGTTTGCATCAACGAGGTAGAAGGCGTAGCTTACGTTCGCCTCGCCCCAGGACATTACGGGAGATACCGCATCCTTGTGAGACTCATTGCCGAGCCAGTCGGTATAGTAAAGGGTTGCCGACTTGTTGGTCGGGTAAGAGCCGCCCTCGCGGGTGCCCTCCATCGAGCCGGTCAGGTATACGTAGTATTCAAGCACGAACTCGGTGCTGCCGATGGTACCGATGTTCCAGCAGAAGGATTCGGGACCGACCTCAACGCCGTTTACGGTTACCGACGAGGGGTTCGTGTTGTAGCAGAAGTTCTTTGCGGCTATTATGCCGTCGCTGAGAATATTGCCGCCAATTGCGGTTGAGGTCGCCGCGGTACCGTCTGCGTTGAAGGTTACGGTTTCAAGCACGTTTGCATTTCCGTAACGCTTACCGACGTCCTCTGCGGTAACGATGCGGCCGCCGACGGTCTTGCCGACGTCGGCTGATTTGTAAGTATTGTAGGCAAGAACTCTTATCTGAGGAGTGATTCCGTGGTCTGCGAGAGCTACGGTCTCACCGTTTCCGGCGGTAACGGCGGAGGCAAGCTGCAGGTCGTATGCGTCGCCCAGCGCATCGATGAAGCGGGCATTTCTTGCGGCTTCCATTATTGCCTGAGAAATCTGAGTAAACGCGCTGTCAAGTCTTTCCTGTACGTCACCGTCTTCGTCGGTTCCCTGAACCTTGAAGAAGTGGTCCGCGTCGGTTGCGGTTCTCGAAATTGCCGTTTCAATCGTGGATGCGTCTATCTGTTTGTCGTCGTAGAGACAGAAGCCGATTGAATATACGGTTGCACCGAGACCGTTTACGGTGTACATGTAGTCCTTACCGGAGATTTTGGTACCGCCCGGGAAGGAGGTGTTATTCGTCGAGATTACCTCGAAGGTCTCGTC
>JAZUGD010000214.1:0-13928 GCA_045641025.1 Eubacteriales bacterium | reverse complement strand
GCACAATAATTTGTCTTCCTAAGACCGCTTGGCCTCCGACTTGGTAAATTCTATGTACTGTCTTACGAAGTATGCCGGAAGGGTTTATGAACGTAAAAAATCTGTTTTTATCGACTGCCGCGGTTGTTTTATTCGTGCTGTTTCTTTTTAACCCCGAAACGGTCAAGGCATCAGCCACCGAGGCTCTTGCGGACTGTGCCGTAAAGGTCATGCCCGCAATATTCCCGTTCACCGTACTCTCGGGTATTGCCGTAGGTGTATTCTCCCGCCTTGACTGTCCGAGGTTCCCGCGTATTTTCGTATATCTGCTCGGGGCGCTTTGCGGCTTTCCCATAGGTGCCGTATGTACCGCGGGCTTATACGAATCGGGAGTGATTTCAAAAAAAGACGCGGAGATTCTTGCGGGCATCTGCAACAACACGGGACCTGCTTTCGTTATAGGTGTCGTCGGAATCGGAATATGGAAAAGCAAAACCGTCGGAATAATAATTTATGTAATACAAATAATTTCGTCTCTTATATGCGCTGCTGTATTTTTGAGAAAACGAGCAGTGATTTCACCTTTACTCCGAAAGAAGTACAGCTCAAACGGTAATATAATAACCTCATCCGTTTCGAGAGGTGCCTCGACGTCACTTAAAATCTGCGGTTACGTAGTGTTTTTCAGAGTTTTGTCACAAACGCTGATTCCGTCTTTTTTCCCCGTAGGCTTAAAAGCACTGTTCGCTTCCCTGCTTGAATGTACCGCGGGTGCGTCTCTCGGCGGCTCGCTCGGCGGAGTTTTCGGCTTTGCTCTGACGGCGTTTGCCGTTTCTTTTTCGGGAATTTCGGTACTGCTTCAATCTGCCGACGTCCTCGGTGAGGCAGGACTTTCCGTAAAATATACGGTTATCGAAAAATCAGTTCAGGGAGTTATTGCCGGAGTATTTTCTCTTATATTTGCCATTCTTTATACGTGATTGCGGAAGTGTACTTGATTTTCGTCAAAATATAGTCTATAATAGTAGAAGTATTAATATAAGGAGAAGGCAAATGCGAGTCAAAGACGACGAAACGCTTGAAAAGACGTGCAGATTCTGTGAATACGCCGTTCACCTCAGCGACAGAGATCACGTTCTGTGTTCAAAGCACGGCATAGTCGAGCCCGGGCATTATTGCAGAAAATTCATTTATGACCCACTCAAACGAAGACCGGCACCCGTCAAAAACATCGCAAAGAGTGAGAGCGGGCCTTCTTTTCTTGAAAGCATCGACAGTCTTTTCAACCAGTAACTGAATTCGGAGGAATTATATTTTGATTATCGCACTTGAAGAAGCCAAATATAAGCTTATAGGCTTTCGTGAGAATATCACAGAGCTCGGAAGCGCGCTCAGAATCGACGAGCTTAAGGTACGCGCAGACGAGCTTGACGCAACCACACAGGAGGCAGGCTTCTGGAACGACCAGCAGCGCTCCGGCAAGGTACTTCAGGAAATCAAGCAGATGCGTAACCGTATCGAACAGTACGAGAAGCTTGCCGAAAAACTTGAGGACACCATTACTCTTGCAGAGCTCGCCATTGAAGAAGACGACGAAGGCATGACCGAGGAGATTCTCGCCGAGGTTACCGCCATTGAAGCCGAAGAGGAAAAGATGAGAATCGAGGTTCTTCTCTCCGGCGAATACGACCGCAATAACGCAATCGTAAGCTTCCACCCCGGTGCCGGCGGAACCGAGGCACAGGACTGGGCACTTATGCTCTACCGTATGTACACGAGATGGGGCGAGAAACACGGCTACAACGTAAAGCTCGTTGACTGGCTCGACGGCGAAGAAGCCGGAATCAAGAGTGCAACCATAATTATCGAGGGCAACAATGCATACGGCTACCTCAAGAGCGAAAACGGCGTACACCGTCTCGTACGTGTATCTCCGTTTGACTCGTCGGGACGCCGCCACACCTCTTTTGCATCCGTTGAGGTTATGCCCGAATTCGACGATGACAACACGATTGAAATCAAAGAAGAAGAGCTTGAAATTACGGCTCACCGTTCAAGCGGTGCCGGCGGTCAGCACATCAACAAAACCGACTCGGCTATAAGAATCACTCATATTCCCACCGGTATCGTCGTAGGGTGCCAGACCGAGCGCAGTCAGCTTCAGAACAAGGAAACCGCGCTCAAGATGCTCAAGTCCAAGCTTATGGAAATCAAGGAAAGAGAAAAGCTTGAGAGAATCGAAGACATTCAGGGCGTCAAGAACAACATTGAGTGGGGTTCGCAGATTCGTTCGTACGTATTCATGCCCTACACTCTTGCCAAGGATACCCGTACCGGATTCGAGGACGGTAACATTCAGGCGGTAATGGACGGCGAAATCGACGGTTTCATTAACGCTTATCTTAAGATGAATGCAGGTAAATAATTTTTGAGGGAGCTTGCTCCCTCAAATTTTTATGAAAGTATGAAAAAAGAAGCGGAAAGACAGAACGATTCCGTACTGTTTGAGGGTATGACCTCTCTCAATGCGGTAATCAAAGGAAAAAGAAGAAAAATCGAAACCGTATATTTCGATGAAGCAATGAAGGACAAAAAGTCCCGTGAGCTTGCGTTTATAAAGCGCTCTGCCGACGAATACGGCTTCGGTACGGAATTCTGCACAAGAGAATACATCGAAGAAATATCCACGGGTACGTCCCACGGAGGTATCGTGTTCACTTGCGGTGAAAGAACAATTTCCACACTTGACGCTTTCACCGAGGACGGTGACGGCATCAGTGGCTTTTACGTCATGATAGAAGGCGTTGAGGATCCGTATAACTTCGGTTACGCTCTGCGCTCCGTGTACGCCGCAGGTGCCGCGGGAGTAATACTTCCCGAACGAAACTGGATGAGCGCCGCTGGCGTTGTATGCCGTGCGTCGGCAGGTGCGTCGGAGCTCCTTCCCCTTTACGTATCCGATTCCGTTGCCGCATGTGAATTTTTCAAAGGACGCGGCTATAAGATTGTCTGTGCGGGAATAAGAGATTCCGTTTCGGCTTTTGATGCCGACCTCAAAGCACCGCTTCTGCTCGTTGCGGGCGGAGAGAAACGAGGTATCTCCTCTGCTGTGCTCTCGCTTGCCGACAACGTCGTAAGGCTTGATTACGGGCGCGAGTTCAAGGGCTCGCTTTCTACCGCTTCAGCCGTATCAGTCCTCTCTTACGAGGTATACCGACAGAACAGATAACTGTCACTTCACCTCCGTTCAACATATCTTTATATTGAACGGAGGTCTTTTTATGCTTAAAACCACTATAGTGGGCGGCGACGCTCGTCAGCTTTATCTTGCCGCCTATCTTTTAAAAAAAGGCTTCGGGGTATCGTTATGCGGAATTGACACAAGCCGTATTTCCCTCCCCGAGCTGTCGCACGTTAAAAGCAGAGTTTTGCCCGCCGAGGAATGTATACCTTCATGTGACGTAATTATTCTGCCGATTCCCGTATCGAAGGACGGCTTTACCGTCTCGTCCCCGCTGTACAGCGGCAAGCCTTACGAGCTCTCGAGCGTGCTTGACCTTGCCTCGCCCGGTACCGTATTTACGGGCGGATGCGTTTCGGGATATATTCGCTCGCAGGTAACGGAGAGAAAGCTTAAAATATACGACTATAATGAATCCGAGGTATTCCAGCTTCGCAACAGCATCCCGACTGCCGAGGGAGCGCTTGAGGCTGCGATGAGAGAACTGCCCGTTACGGTAAGAGGCACGAAAACTCTCGTTTTCGGTTACGGAAGGTGCGGAAAAGCGATAGCCTCGCTATTCGATTCGGCAGGTGCCGACGTTACCGTTTGCGCAAGAAGCGCAAGCGCACTTGCGGAAGCGGAATGCTCGGGACTCGGAAGCGTCAAGCTTTCGTCAGTCCTTGATGCTTCGGCAGGTTACAGACTTATTATAAACACCGTGCCGTATCCCGTAATAAATAAAGAATTCTTTGCAGGACTTGCTCCCGGTACGCTTATTATAGATATAGCCTCACTCCCCGGAGGAATCACCGACGACGTGGTTGCACGGGACGATATAAAAACCGTATTTACCGGCAGTCTCCCCGGAAAGACCTCACCCGAAAGTGCGGGTATAGCCGTCGGCAGAAGTGTGCTTGAGATTCTTGAGGGGACGGGTATTTCGGTATGACGGGATTTGCGATATGCGGCTCTTTTTGTAACCACAAAGCGACGCTTGAGGTACTGAGAAACCTTACGGATTCCGGCGAGGACATTCTGCCCATAGTATCAAGTACGGTTTATAATACCGACACGAGGTTCGGTAAGGCATCGGATTTTATCAGAGAAATCAATAATATCACGTCAAAGGAAATAATTCACACCATAAAAGACGCGGAGCCTCTCGGCCCCGTCATACCGCTTGACGCTCTCATTATATGCCCGTGCACGGGAAACACTCTTGCAAAGCTTGCGGCGGGAATAACCGACACTCCCGTTTGTATGGCGGCAAAAGCGCACACGAGACAAACGCGTCCGCTCCTTATCGCGCTTGCGTCAAACGATGCTCTGTCTGCAAATCTCGCTTCAATAGCGGTCATGCTTCAGCGCAAAAACGTTTATTTCGTGCCGATGAGGCAGGACGACCCGGCAAGAAAGCCTCACTCTCTCGTTGCCGATATCAGCCGCGTGGGAGAGGCACTCGAAGCAATGAAAGAAGGCAGACAACTCCGTCCGCTGTTTAACTGAAAAAAGAGGGCTGAAAACACCGTTTTTACGCCCTCTATTTTGTTTTATCCGTTGACATAAACGGTTTACGGATGTATAATTATGGTGTATGGATATCTGCCTCGCGGCAGAAATGTTTAATATCAGAAAGGACGTAATAATGAAAAACTGGGCATCAGTCGATCCCTCGTCCGTACCTTGTCTCAAAACACAGGTCCCCGGTCCGAAATCGAAAGAAGTACACGAGCGCTGCAGCGCTCACATGAAGGGCTATTCCAGCCAGGTTAAGCTTTTCCCCGTTGCATTTGACTCCGGCTTCGGCTACACCCTCACCGACGTCGACGGCAACAAATACATAGACTTCTCATCCGGTATTTACGTAACCGGTCTCGGTCACTGCCATCCGAAGATCAGCGAGGCAGTTGCCGCTCAGGCAAAGAAGCTCATGAACTGCCACGACTTCTCTACCGTCGTTAAGATGGAACTTATGGAGAAGCTTCACGAGATTACCGGCGGTCGCTTCGGCGGCTTCCAGCTTTACGACTCCGGTACGACCGTTGTCGAGGCAGGTCTCCGCTGTGCACGTGCAGCTACCGGCAAGTTCGAGTTCTACTCCTTCTGGAGAGACTTCCACGGTAAGACTCTCGGTGCGGTTTCCTGCGCAGTCGTAGGTCCCGACTCTCACATGAGAGCACCCGGCTTCTATCTTGCTCCCAGACCGAATCCGTACCGCGACGTATTCGGCAGAAGTAAGGAAGAGGCTATGAAAGACTCCACTCCTTACATCAACATCCTCGAAGGCATGATTGACAACGAGTCCAGCGGCAACGTAGCGGCTATCGTTCTCGAGCCCATTCAGGGTTGGGGCGGTTCCGTCGTTCCTCCGGACGATTACATCCCGAAGCTTCGTGAGCTCTGCAACAGAAAGGGCATACTCCTCTTTGCGGACGAAGTGCTCACCTCCATGGCACGTACCGGTAAGTTCCTCGCTATGGACCACTGGGACACCACCGCTGATATCACCACCATGGGTAAGGGCTTCGGCAACGGCTTCCCCGTAACCGCCCTTGCAGTTTCCAAGGATCTTGCTCCCGCTATCGAGAAGATTTCCGCATCCTCCAGCTACGGCGGAAACCCGATGGCATGCGCAGCTGCTCTCGCATCCATTAAGGTTATCGAAGAAGAAAACCTCAACGAGAGAAGCCTGCACCTCGGTGAGCTCTTCCTCAAGAGAATGGAAGAAATGAAGTCCCGTCATCCCATTATCGGTGACGTACGCGGTAAGGGCTGTCTCCTTGCGATGGAAATCGTTAAGGATAAGGACACCAAGGAGCCTTTCGCAGATGCCGGCAAGATGATTTATCAGAAGGCATTCTCCAAGGGTCTCGCATGGGTTCCCTCCGGTCACATTCTCCGTCTCTCCCCGCCTATGATTCTCGACGACGAGGTCGCTCTCAAGGGTCTCGACATTATCGAAGAGGCTGTAGGCGAAACCGAAAAGCATTTCGGTTATTAACCAAAAAGAAAAGCTCCGCATCATGCGGAGCTTTTTTATTTTGTTTACTGAGTAATTGCTCTCTCGAGCCAGATAACGCCGATATCGAAAGCATCGTAAAGACCGCTCTTCATATCCTGCTTGATGACCTTCTTGTCTTCTGCCGTGATAATCTGAACGAGTACCTTATCGGCTACTTCGCTTCCCTTATAAGTTTTGGTGGTCATAATGACAAGCTGAAGAAGATAACCTTCCTCTACGCAGCCGTATACGATTATATTGTTCTCACGAACGATAGGACGACCCTTATATAACAGATATTTTTCTCCTGCGGTTACACCGTCAAGTACGTGCTTTTCACTCATACCCTGCACCATCCTTTTCTAAACGTCGTATTATTTTACTACATAAGGACAGATTTGTCAAGTACCGCAGGACGACGTGATTATCCGTTCTTTTCTATTATGTTGAGATTCACGGGAAGAACGCCTGCCTGCTCGTAAACGATTTCGCTGATCTGCGATATTTCACCCGGCAGAAGTCCCTCAGACGGTACGATTACGCTTGCGGTATCGCCGTTGACTACCGCTATGCATCCCGTAAAGCCCTTTGACACCACGAGAGACTCGATATTTGCCTCAACCTCGATATTGTCCGCGATTCTCTGCATATCAGCCATAGCGTCGGTTTTCATCTCTTCCACCGCGGTATCGCTGTCAACTACGTTCTGGAGCACGCTTATCGCCTCATCTCTTGCCTGTCTGCGAGAGAGAGACATGCTTGCGAAGTAGTCCTCACTGTCAGCATTCTCGCCTGCGGAGACGTCTCCCGTATCGGTAAGGTCGATTGCCGGCTTGAGTTTCCCCTCGCTGTCTTTACCGAGAAGTATGAAATTGAGAATAACCGCGACGGCGATTATAAGCACCGACGACGCGATAATTATGGTCTTTCTGCCGATTTTGCCGAACAGTTTTCCGAATTTTTCTTTGATTGCTTCGGTTTTCATATTATTACCTCACTTTAAGATTTGATATATTATATGAGAACACGGTTTTCTTTATGATATGCTTCCGCATACCGATATCTTATTGCTTCCGATACCGAGTCCGGTTGACAGAAGCGACACGATTTTATCTCTGACCGATGAACTGTCTCCTTTTGTGCATACGACGGATACGCCGCGGATTATAGGGTACACTTCCCTTATCAGCACCGCCTCCTCACCTCCGTCTTTTGACAGCACGAGATAATCTGCCGAGGCGTTATTTTTCTCTGCGTATTCCATTGTACTGCCGCAGTCAAGCGTTACAATAACCGACACGTTGTTTATTCCGTTTACGTTTTCGAGAAAGTCCTCTATTTTCTCCTCGAGTATCCTGCTGTAATATATGTTTTCATCGGGATAATTTTCGGTTTGTTTGACGGTACCTGGTTTTATGAGCAGTAAAAGCACGCCCGCAGCTATACCGATTATCAGAAATATAATACTTTTCTTATTCTTACCCGTTTACGTACACCTCCGCTTCCGTTCCGAACAGATTCGAAAAATATTCTCTTATAGTTCCCGCGGGTATGCTTTTGGCTTCAGCCGACACGTACACTCTTACTTTTTCCGCTTTATACGTATCGCTGTCGTAAAAAAGCCGGAGCCTGAAGCATTCCTTCGGCACACCGAAAAACGATGCGGCTTGTCCGCAAGCCGACGAGCATAACGAACCGAGAGCCGCGTCACGGTACTTTGTACCGTCGGTTTCGGTTACCGTATTATTTTCGATTAATTTGAATTCAAGTCCGCTTCCGGCATTTGTCATCGATAAAATAACGCTTGAGATAAATATCGCCGCTGCAGCAAAACGCATGATTTTTCCCGCTTTGGTATTTTTACCCGGTGATAGAAGTGAAAACACTCCGCATACGAAAGAAATGATTAATACAGTTTGCATTTTATAAAGCAGCCGCCCTCGAGCATACGGTGAGCACAGTGATAAACGTTGCCGACAGAGTCACGGTATATGCGGTAATAAGCGATACCGCACTTCCGAATACGCTTACCGTTTCACTTATCCCTGATGTGGGGTAAACGTCGGAAAATACGCCGCAGAGCGAAAGAACGCCGCGTTTTATCATCAGTTTTACGAGTACCGGGACTACGATAACGAGAACAGCTATGATTCCCGCATTTCCGCAGATGCTTTTGATTGAAGAAAGACTTCCGGTCAAGGCGTCGAGAGAATCGGACACAGCGGAACCCACGAGCGGTACCATACCTCCGACGGCGTATTTGACACTTTTCATAACCGCCGTATCGGAACTCTGTGTAATACCGCTTTGCGCACTTATAATAAACGAAAATATAACAGCGGGAACAACCGTTATCACGGTAACGGCTTTTGAAACGAATTTTCCGAGAGCGGAGATTCCGCACTCGTCCGACACTGCCGATACTGCCGCAAAAGCCGTGCAAAGCTTAATACCCGGAAGAACCGCAAACGAATACAGATTCTGAAAAAGCGAAACCGCAAGAAGCCCCGCCTCGGTTTCGAGAAGTGACGTATTTACGCTGCCGCCAAGCATGCTGATTGAAGCGATAGCGGTTGAGGAAGCGGCGGCGATACCGTTAAGCAGCGTCGAATAGCGTTCGCACGCTTTGAGAAGCTCCGCCACGACCCCGAGAAGAACCGCCGCAAGAGATACTTTGAAAGCCGCTCCGATTACCTCTCCCGACGCGCCTGTACCCTCCGCCATAAGGGCAGCGCCCGTACCGTTGATAATAAACGCCATTACCGGAAGCATCGGTGATAAGCTTTCGGTGATTTTCTCTTTTATGCCCGAAAATATTTTATCGAGAAGCGCTCCTGCGCTTACTCTGTTTTCCTCAGTTATATCGGGCAGAATATCTCTCACCTCTTCCGGCAGTGCGTCTTTGAAGTTTTCGTATTCGGTATAACCGGGGATATCGGTATCGCACGGGTCATAATAGAAAATCTCGGACGTGGCGCAGGACGGTATTGTAAAAATCATTGTCACGGCAAACATTATTACGGCTGTAATTGTTCGTTTCACTTTATTACGTCGAAGCATTTTTCGAATAATTCCTTAATCATCGGAAAGACGAGAACGATGACCTCGGTTTTTCCGATAAGCGACGAGCACAGGCACAGCGTTTCTTCCCCCGCGTCCCTGCAGACCGACGAACAGAATTCGCTTACATATGCAACTGCGAGACATTTCATAAGCACCGAAGCGATATTACCGGCGGGAAACGCGTCTCCGGTAACGTAATCAAATAATCCGGTGAGTGAATCAAGCACGAAATATACGGTAACGCCGATACCCGCAAGGACGATGAGAATGCGGTATTCACGAAGCTTGTCCCGAAGCATCAGAGTAATTATCGCCGTAAGCAGAAGCACTGCGCAGATCTTGAAAGAAGCGTTCATATACCGAACACCGACGTTATCTTTGTAAACAGATCGCCTATTTTATCTATAAGAAGAACGAGGACGATTACTATCCCGGCAAGCGACAGAAGCATTGACTGCTCGTCCCGTCCCGCTCGGTTCAGTACCTGACACGCTACTGCCACGAGTATACCTACACCCGCGATTTTCAGTATAAGCTCTACATCCATAAGTTCTTCTTTCAGATAATCATGATTACGACGGATACTCCCGCAAGCACCGATATCGTACTGCAGAGACGTTTCTTTTCGGGGTATTCTTTTTTGAGTTTTTCAAGAAGCGTTTCAAGTCTTCTTTCGCACGATTCACAAAGTGCCAACGATACGTCTGCACCGTCTTCGCCGAGTTTTTCGGAAAACTGCTTTATAACCGCGTCTTCTTCATCGCCTGTAAGAAGGTCGTTATTTGCTGCCGAATTATATATATTATCTTTTGCATCGGCGATAAAGGCTGAAGGCAAAACCGTATCATCGCCGAGTTCTTTGAGTATATCGGCAAGAGGCATACGGAACACCGTTATTCTCTCACGTATTTCTTTTATAAAATAAAGCAGAACACCTACGTTTTTGATTCTTGCGGAAAGCTTGTCCGCCGCAAGCTTACCGGCAAAAGCCGAGCATATTATAAGAATGATGCTACCCGCTGCTTTGAGCATATGCTTCCTCCTCGCAAAGCCTGTATTCGTAACCGTTTCCTGCACGTGAAAGAAGACCGAGCTTAATACCGAACACATCCGCACAGCTGCCGAGATATCTGTTTCTCTGCACGTCTTCCGGTGATGCCGCGTGAACCGACGCGATTACCGTAATACCCGAGTCCGCGGCATCACGTACGGCATCGGCGTCCTCGTTTGACGATATTTCGTCGCATATTATCACTTTGGGTGAAAGCGTTCTTTTTGCGATTTCGATACCCGTGCTTCGCGGATAACCCGAAAGATAATCGGCAAGACCCGCTGATTTCACTCCTGCCGAAAGCTCGTTTCGCGTATCGACCACTGCCGTTCTTACGTGAGACGAAAGACGCACGGCGAGCTCGCGCAGACACGTGGTTTTACCGACCCCCGGTTTCGACCATATAAGCATATTTTGCGAAAAAGAATGCTTTTTGAGTATTTCGTACGCGTAGTCTCCCGCACCCGGTATGCGGTGAGGGATTCTTATTGAGATTGACGTAATACCGTTTACCGCCTCTACTTGTCCGCCGTTCGTAACCGCTCTGCCGCACACTCCTGCCCTGATTCCCTCGGGCGTCGTTACGTAACCGTTTTTTACGGTTTCACCGTATGAATAAACGGAGCGCCCGCACAAAGCACGGAAACACTCTCTGCACTCCTCTTCACTTACGGTAATTCGGCCTATTACGTCATCACCGTTTACGGTAAGTGACAAAAGTCCCCGGCTTCGCAGTCTTATCTCGTTTATGCCGCCTCCCGTGAGAGACGCAAGAGTTTTTGCCTCGCGTGCGAGTCTTTCCGGCAGATAAGAAAGCGCTGTTCTTTCGGTTTCCGTCAGTCTCGCGGGTTTGAGCTCACCAAGCACGTCCGTTTTCTCCTCCGTTTCTTTGTTATTATATATGCGGACTTGTCCGCTGAAAGAACGTAAAAAGAAAAAAGCCCGGTATGCAAAAGCATACCGGGCACGTTTTTTATTTATTTGACGATTACTCTGATTACGCCCTCGACGGCACTGATTTTTTCAATCATATCGGGAGTAACGTCCGCGCATACGTCGAGAAGAGTGCATGCATAGTCGCCCTTCGAGCGGTTTGCCATGTTCTCGATATTGATACCGCAGGCGGAGATAACGCCGGAGATTGCGGAAATCATGTTGGGGATGTTCTTGTGAAGAACGACGATTCTCTTATCGGTCGAGCGAGGCATGGAAACGGACGGATAGTTTACGCTGTTCGTGATGTTGCCGTTCTCAATGTAATCGATAAGCTCGTGTGCCGCCATTACCGCACAGTTATCCTCGGATTCCTCGGTAGACGCTCCGAGATGAGGAATGGTTACGATACCCTTGGTATTGATAGTTTCCTCTGTCGGGAAGTCGGTTACGTAACGGCAAACCTTACCGGACTCAAGCGCTGCCTTGAGATCGGCGGCGTTTACGAGGTCGGCACGGGAAAGGTTAACGATACGGACGCCGTCTTTCATGAGGGCGAGAGAACGCTCGCAGATCATGCCCTTGGTTTCGTTCGTTGCGGGAACGTGCAGAGTGATATAATCGCTCTTCTCAAATATCTCGTCGTAGGAATTGGCCTTGGTGATGTGGTGAGAAAGTCTCCAAGCGGCGTCGATGGTCATATAGGGGTCGTATCCGATAACGTTCATACCGAGAGAGTTAGCGGCGTTTGCAACCATACCGCCGATTGCACCAAGTCCGACAACACCGAGAGTCTTGCCGCGAAGCTCGTTTCCGGCAAATGCGGATTTGCCCTTTTCAACGGCCTTTGCAACGTCCTCGGTAAGAGAGTTTGCAAATGCGATGCCGCCTACGATGTCTCTTGCGGCAAGAAGAAGAGCCGCGAGAGTAAGCTCCTTAACGCCGTTTGCGTTTGCACCGGGAGTATTGAATACGACGATACCCTGCTCGGCGCACTTGTCAACGGGAATGTTGTTGACACCCGCGCCGCATCTTGCGATTGCGAGAAGCTCGGGGCCGAACTCCATATCGTGCATTGCGGCGGAGCGCACCATTATGGCATCGGGATTCTCTATATCTGCGGATGCGGTATACTTGCCCGCGTCGAATTCGTTGATACCTACGGAAGCTATTTTATTGAGAAGTTTGATGTTGGTCATTTTCGGGTCTTCCTTTTATTTGGGATTTCTTTCCGCGAATGCCTTCATGAATTCAACGAGTGCTACTACGCCCTCGTAAGGCATTGCGTTGTAGATGGATGCGCGCATACCGCCGACGGAGCGGTGTCCCTTGAGGTTCTGGAGTCCTGCGGCTGCCGCCTCGGACGCGAACTTCTTGTCGAGGTCTGCGTCGCCCGTAACGAAGGTTACGTTCATCATGGAACGGCTTTCCTTCCATACGGGTGCAATATAGTAAGACTGATTGTCGAGATAATCGTAAAGATAAGCGGCCTTTTTCTCGTTCATCTTCTTCATCTCATCGAGTCCGCCGAGTCCGAGTATCCACTCGTATACGAGCTTTGCAATATAGATGCAGTAGCACGGCGGAGTGTTGTACATGGAGTCGTTATCAGCCATGAGCTTATAGTCGAGCATTGCGGGAGTCGTGGGACGTGCGTTGCCGATAAGGTCTTCGCGGATGATTACGAGAGTAAGTCCTGCGGGAGCCATGTTCTTCTGAGCACCGGCGTAAATCATGCCGAAGCGGCTTACGTCAACGGGCTCGGAAATGATGCAGGAGGACATATCCGCTACGAGCGGGATGTCTCCGGTATCGGGGATATAGTTATACTTAGTTCCGTAAATGGTGTTATTGTAGCAGATGTGCACGTAGTCTGCGTCGGGACGGAAGGATTCGCGGGTGGTTGCGGGAATGTGAGTGAAATTATCGTCCTTGGAGGAGGCAACCGCTACCGCGTCGCCGTACTTCTGTGCTTCCTTGAACGCCTTGGTGGAGAACTGACCGGAAAGGATATAATCTGCCTTACCGCTTCCGTTCATAAGGTTGAGCGGAACTGCCGCAAACTGAGTTGAAGCGCCGCCCTGAAGGAACAGTACTTTGTAGTTGTCGGGAATCGACATAAGCTCACGGAGCTTGCGCTCTGCGTCTTTGATAATCTCATCATAAACAGCCGAACGGTGACTCATCTCCATTACGGACATACCGGAACCGTTGTAATCAAGCATCTCGGACGCTGCGGTCTCGAGTACGGGTACCGGAAGCATGGAAGGACCGGCTGAAAAGTTGTAAATTCTGCTCATTTTGAAAAACCTCTCTGTGTGTATAAAAATACTGTTCCTATTATATAGCCGTATGCGAAAGATGTCAAGAATTTATTCACTAATTCAGGCATCTTTCGCACATTAGCCAATATTCATACAAGAACCTGTAAATATATATGCAATTTTGTTATACGTCGATTTCGCTGAGGAAGACCTCGCGTCCGCCTTCTTCGCGGCTGCGAAGACCTGCGATAACGAGCTTCATCAGTTCAACGGACTGCTCGAACGGGAACGGTTCCTCTCCCGTTCTGAGCCAATGTACGAACAGGTCAAGCTGTTTCTTGAATGCGGAATAGGAATCTCCGCCGGTGAGATATCTCGAGCCCTGAGTACCTATGAGAAGCATACCCGCGCCCG
>JAZUGD010000213.1:0-2778 GCA_045641025.1 Eubacteriales bacterium | reverse complement strand
CGGTGCATGGATGGACGAGCTTGCGACGTTCTGGAGAGAGTTCACCTCCCCCGAGGGACTCAAAAAACGCGAATACGAAAACACGCGATGGAAGGACATGTGCACCGTTACCGCCACCGCTCACGCGAAGGCAGGCGAGACGGTCGCGCTTAGCTTTATATTCACGTGGAACGTACCGAACTGCGCCTCTTACTGGAACCCGCTTAAAGGCGCGGACGGTCGCGACGTCACGTGGAAGAACTACTATGCGACGGTATGGGAAAACTCCGCCGCATCCGCCGCTTACGCAGAGGAAAACCGCGAATCTCTGTACAACCGCACGGCTGCCTTCAGAGATTCTCTTCTCGCGTCGTCGCTTGACCCCGTGATGAAGGAGGCGGCGATCTCGAACCTTGCGGTGCTTCACTCTCCCACGGTGCTCCGCCTTGAGGACGGCTCGTTCTACGGCTGGGAGGGCTGCCGAGAGAAGGACGGCTCGTGCGAGGGCACCTGCACTCACGTATGGAACTACGCGTACGCGCTGTGCTATCTCTTCCCCGAGCTTGAAAGAAGCATACGCACGCTCGATTACAAATATAATATGCACGAAAGCGGCGCGATGCGCTTCCGTATGCTGCTCCCTCTCGAGCGCGACTACGGTCCGTTCGTTCTGCCGTGTCTCGACGGTCAGATGGGCGGCATTATCAAGCTGTACCGCGACTGGAAGCTTTGCGGTGACGACGAATGGCTCCGCTCGCTCTGGCCCGCGGCAAAGCGCTCGCTTGAGTTCGCATGGAGCCGTGACAACCCGCTCGGATGGGACGAAAACAAGGACGGCGTGCTTGAAGGGCGTCAGCACCACACGCTCGACATGGAGCTTTTCGGTCCATCGTCGTGGCTTGAGGGAATGTACCTCGCGGCGCTGAAGGCGGGCGCGGAAATCGCCGATTACTTAGGCGAGCACGACTCCGCCCGCGAATACCGCGAGCTTTACGAAAAAGGCTGTGCGTTCACCGAGGCCGAGCTCTGGAACGGCAAGTGGTACGCACAGAAGCTTGACCTGCACGACCTCTCTCCCGTGGAAAAATACGCGTGTGAGCTTCCCTCTCTCGGTCTGCCCGACAGACGCGGAGGATACATCAACGAGGAAACTGGCGAGATAAAATATCAGATAGGCGGCGGCTGCATAATCGATCAGGTGCTCGGCGAATGGCACGCCTGCCTCTCAGGCATCGGCGGCATATTCGACCCCGCACATCTTGACACGGCGCTCTCGTCTCTCTTTGAGAACAACTTCTTCGAGAGCTTCCGCGGCACGACCAACATGTGGCGTAACTTCAGCCTCAACGACGAGGGCGGCACCGTGATGGTGACCTTCCCCGAGGGCTGCGACGCTCCCGATATTCCGATACCGTACACAACCGAAACGATGACGGGCTTTGAGTACGCGTTTGCGGGGCTCCTGCTCGCAAAGGGTCATAAGAGTGAGGCTCTGCGCGTAGTGAAAGCGATACGTGACCGCTACGACGGCGAGAAGAGAAACCCGTGGAACGAAATCGAGTGCGGCTCGAACTATGCCCGCTCCATGGCATCGTTCGCGCTCGTGCCGATAGCGTCCGGCTTATGCTTTGACCTGCCGCACGGCACGGTAGGCTTTGACCCGCTTGAGACGCCCTGCACGACCTTCTGGTCGCTCGACGGTGCATGGGGCACGGCTGAGATAACGGAATATAAAACCGTGATTACCGTGGTCGAGGGCACTCTGCGTGCGGGGCGGTTCCGCCTTCCGTATATGGACTCCGTGTCGTCGGTCGCCGTAAACGGAGAGGACGTACCGTTCACGTTTGACGGTGAGACCGTCGTAACGTCTCTTGCCTCGGTAACCGGTACGGTGGTAATTAAATAAATGAAGACAGCAGTCAAAGACAATAAAAAAATTCCCGTCTCCGGCGGGAATTTTTCATATAAAATAACGTTTGATTTTTTTGTCGAACGGTGGTATAATCAGCGGAGTATGTATTTTAAATACGTAATTTGAGGTATAAATCTTGAAAAAACGTTCAAACAATATGAAGGGTATCGGCGCGGGGCTTCTGCTCTCGCTTTGCCTCAGCTTCCTTGCATTCGTTTACGCGCCCTTCGACCTTTATCTTTCGAACATCGACGAGTTCTGGCTTCGCGTGAGTGAAGCCGTTTTGCCCGTCTCCCTTCTGTTCGTGCTTTCGTTTGTCGTTTTATCCCTCGTTTATACCGTGCTGAAGCTCGTCTCAGACAAGGCGTACGACGCCGCGCTTGCCGTAGGTCTTGCACTGACCGTCGGCATTTATATCCAGGGTACGTTTCTTATTTTCAACCTGCCCGACACCAACGGCGGAAACGTCGACTGGGCGGGCGGTCATCTCGGCCGTGCACTCTCGATAGCCGCTTTTGCGATTCCGCTTGCGGCGGCTGTTGTCTGGATAATCAAATTCCGCAGAAAATCGGTACGTAAGGTCACGGCGGTACTGTCCGTCGCGCTGACAGTTATTCTCGCGGTGACGCTCACCTCACTCTTCATTACCACCGACACGTACAAGGAGGAAACGCAGTTTTCCTCCGACAAGGACGAATTTCTGATGTCGAGTGACCGCAATTTTGTGATCTTCATGCTCGATGCGGTGAACGGCAAGGCGTTCGGCGAGGAGATGGCAAAGGACCCCGAGCTCGCCGAAATACTCGACGGATTTACCTATTACGACAACGTCCTTTCGGGATATGCATACACGGCGCGTGCCGTGCCGTTCATCTTCTCGGGAGAAT
>JAZUGD010000212.1:0-2901 GCA_045641025.1 Eubacteriales bacterium | reverse complement strand
GAGAAGCCGCAGGACCTCGGAGTCCTCCGCCACGCGGTAAAGCGTGATTTTCACCGTTTTTACTCTCGGGTCGTCCTCCGCCTCGCGCAGAAAACGCAGAAACGTCGAAAACGGAGTACGGGGGTAAAAATACAATATATCGCGGCGCGAAATTTCGTCAAGAAGCGAGCTTCCGGAAGAAAAGCCGCCGCGCGGTACTTCTGCGGGAGGCGCGTCGTACTTGTGCGGCGAGTAAGAATAAAACGTACACCCGCGGGAGCCTTTCGGGTTTCCGTACCGCTCGAAGCGTACGGGGAAGCGTCTGCCCACCGCGCTGTACGTAACTCTCTCGCCGCCGCCCCGATAAGCACCGCCGAGTTCTTCCCAGACACCGTCGCGCAGGGCGTAAAGACGCGCCGTCGCCTTGTATATCGCCTCCAGATGCTCACGCGCCGTCATGCCGCTTCGGGGGTCGACCGAGTCTTTTTCAAGACGCAGCTTTGCGACTCTCACAGAGTAAAACTCGTCAAGATTGGTAGAGAAAATCGAGACGAAACGGAGTCTCTCCTCCATCGTCATGTCGTGTCTCTGCGCGGCGCGGAGTACCCTCTCGTCGTATGCGAGCCATGACAGCTCGCGGCTTATCATAACCTCTTCGTGCAAAGGTACCCCTCCCGTACACCGTAGCGGCTGACGTGCACGAGCCCCGTGCAGTAACGCCGCGTCAGCGCGAGCAGAATACGCGAGCTGGGAATGAGCGTGTGTACTCTGTCGGGGCATTCGCGCACAATAAGCCGTCTTGCGGGCGCATCGCGGCGGGCGAGCGCTTCGGCGACCGTTTCAACCTCGTCCGGCGTGAGCGGCACTCCCTTTTTGCCGAGATACGTGCCCGCCACTCTGAAAAACGCACGAGCCGTGCCTCCGGTAAAATATACGTCTCCGCCGCTTCCGCCGACCGTCACCTCCGAAACGGCGGACACCGCCGCGGCACTTATTGCGGCAAGCTCGTCTTTTCTCGGCAGGAGGCGCGACACGTGCTCGCGATACAGCACGTACGAGCCTGCGGGAAAACTGCTCACCTCCGCGGGCACTCCGCACGCGACTCTGCACACCTCGGTGCTCCCTCCGCCTATATCGAAGACGTAACCGCTCTGCACGGGATATTCCCGAAGTACCCCGGTGCACCCGAGCCGCGCCTCCTCCTCGCCCGATATAACGTCAACCGTGACTCCGGTTTTGTCTTTTATATATGCGACCGCCTCGTCCGTGTTCGAGACTTCCCTGAGCGATGCCGTCGCAAAGCAGAAGCGCACGTCAACTCCCACGCAGTCGAGCATACGGTAAAACCGCCCCACGGCATCCGCCGCCCGCGCCATGCCGTCGGCGTTCAGCTTGCCCATCGTGACGTACCCCGCAAGCCCCGCCGTCTCCTTTTCCGAAAAAAGAAGCCCGAACGACTTACCGTTCACGTCGTATACGGTAACCCTCACCGTGTTCGAGCCTATATCACAAACCGCACATTTCATAAAGCCGCCCCCTTTTTCACTTTGTATTGTGTCCCTCTTGCCAAATCGCATACTATGATGTATAATATAACAAATATTAAGCGCAGACACCCCCGTACCGTTCGGCACGGGGCTATGTTTGCATTGTTAGGAGATTATTATGTCAGCGGATATTTTCGCACTTTTCGACCTTATAAAGAAGAAGGACGCCGCACCGGAGACGGGCGCGCCCGAGTTCATCGTGGCGGGCCTCGGCAACCCGGGACCGAAGTACGCCCGTACCCGTCATAACGCGGGCTTTATGACGCTCGATTATCTGTACGAAAAACTGGGCATAGACGGAACGGAGAAATCCCGCTTCAAGGCGCTCTGCCGTGACGGAGCCGTCGACGGTCACAGAGTACTGTTCCTGAAGCCGCAGACGCTTATGAACGCGTCGGGTGACAGTGTGCAGGAGGCGATGGACTACTACAAGCTCGACCCGTCGCACCTAATCGTTGTATCCGACGACGTAAACCTCGCCGTGGGACGCGTGCGCGTGCGCGCATCGGGCTCCTCCGGCGGTCAGAAGGGGCTTGAGAGCATAATTACGCGTCTCTCGACCGACGTATTTCCCCGCGTGCGCGTGGGAGTCGGCTCGTGCCCTCCCGAATACAGCATGCCCGACTGGGTGCTCGGCAAAATCCCCGACGGAGATAAGGAAAATCTTTTCTTCGCGCTCGGTACCGCGTGCGAGGCGGTGAGACTCATCATCACCGAGGGCACGGAGAGCGCGCAGGGCAAGTGCAACGGAATGAAGCCCGAGGTGAAGAGTGAATAAGCCTACAACTCCCGAAATAATCGCGGCATCGTTCCGCTCGTTCGCGGAATACGGAGAGCTTCACCGCTCGCTCAGCCTGCGAAAACCGCTGTACGTTTCGGGCATTACCGATACGGCGAACGTGCCGTTTCTCGCAACGCTTGCCTCCGACCTTGCCGAGGACGCGAAAACGGGAAAGAGCCCGATAATCGTCGTAAAGGACGATTCGGCGGCAAAAATGCTCGTCTCTGCGATAAGCGAGCTCGGTACGCGGGCTGAATTCTACTGCCCACGCGATTACAACTTCAATAACATCACAGCCTCCCGTGAGTTTGAGCACGAGAGGCTTCGCGTGCTGTCGGCTCTTGCGGCGGGCGAGGTCTTCGCCGTCGTAACGACGCCGCAGGCAATCTCTCAGCCCACGCTCGACGCTGACAGCCTCCGCGCGGGAGAGCTTTACCTCGAGCCGGGAATGGAGCTGCCCGAGGACGTGGCGGCGCAGATACTCGAGAGCGGCGGCTACACCCGCACGACCAACGTCGAGGGCGTCGGTCAGTACGCCGTGCGCGGCGGCATTCTTGACGTGTGCGCTCCCGCGGGCGCGTACAGAATCGAATT
>JAZUGD010000211.1:0-2218 GCA_045641025.1 Eubacteriales bacterium | reverse complement strand
TGTCCCCGAACGAGAGAGTGTAAGCGAACTCATCGGTCACGTCGCCGGGCAGAATCCCCTCGGAATCAAGCTCCGAGAGGCGCTTCACCGCGTTATATATTCTTGCGGCCTTGTACCACGTCGCACGTCCCGTAAGACCGTCGGGAGTAAGGTCGAATATTTTCTGGAACTGCCGCACCGCTGACTCCGTTTGCTCGTTATACACACCCGAAGGGTCGGAAATGCGCGGAATTGACGGGTAGTTCCTGCCTATTCTGTTCAGCCGCCTCTGCAGAAGAAGCACGTCGTTCCCGACGCTTCCGCGGCGCAGAACCGCACCGGGATAGCTCTCGCCGATATTCTGCACGGGCGCATCGGTCACGATTTCCGCGTCCGCACCGTAGTACCTCTTTATGATATCGTAAGCCGAAAGCCCCTGCTCGGCAAGAGCAACGCTCCCCCATTGTGAGAGCCCCGCGCACGAAACCTCAACCCCGTCGCAGTACGCGGCAAATAGCGGCTCAACGCTGCCGGAGCGTGAAATATAAGCGGGGAACAGCTCGTCGACAATCTGCCCGACGTTTTCGAAAATATCGCGGCCCTCAACGAACGACTGGTCGGAGGCGGTCGAGTTCGTTATATCGAAATCGTAGCCTCTGCTTCTGTAATATTCCGTGTAAATACGGTTGAGCACGAACGACGTCTGCGCGAGAATATTGGCACGGAGCGCCTCCTCGGGCCACGTCGGGTAAATCTCGCTCGATGCCACGTTCTTTATATATTCCGCAAACGGGACGGTCACGTTCCGCGCGGGGGACGACGCACGCCCTAAGTGCACGGTCACGTATTCGGGAATAACGGGATACCGTACATTACCGTTCATTGCCGCCTCCGTCAGACGGGATAAGGCTCACTCTCTGCAGTGAGGTTATCCCCGGGAATACCGGCACCGTCCTGCTGTCCTGCGGACGGTAGCCGTCCTTCCGTACGAGGAGCATATAGTCCGCATACGGTTTTGTTTTTCCGTTTTCGTCGAACGAATCCGCAAGCGGCGGCGTGGGAAGCGTCACCGTATCGGTGAGTCCGTCGCCGTTCGTGACGAGAGAATAAAGGAGCCTCCGCGTACCCTCCTCATCCGAGTAAACGTACACGAGTGCTCCCTCAATAGGTATCGTATATCCCGCGCCCGAAACCGAGACGCGGAGAAAGCCGAAGCTTTCGGGTAAAGTATTCATATACCGACCGCCTTTCTTTGGGTGATATCAGTATATGAAAACGGAGGCGAGTGTGTCAGCCGAAGTACGCGCTTCCCTCAAGAAGTCCCGCAAAATCGTGCTGACGGAGAATTTCGTAAACCGCAACCGCAACGGTGTTCGAGAGGTTCAGCGAGCGGAGTCCCTCGCGCATCGGGAGCCGCACGCACTTTTCGAGATTTGCGGTGAGAAAGTCCTCGGGCAGCCCCTTCGTTTCCTTGCCGAACATTATAAATACGTCGTCGGGGTAAGAAACCTCGGTGTACGCCCGCGGCGCTTTTGTCGTGAAAAGATACAGCGGGGAGTCCCCGTGCCGCTCGAGAAAATCGTCGAGCCCCTCGTAATAGGTTACGTTCAGCTTGTCCCAATAGTCGAGCCCGGCGCGTCTCATCTTTGCGTCGTCTATCTTGAAGCCGAGCGGCTTTATAAGGTGAAGCGCCGCTCCCGTCGCCGCGCAGGTGCGGGCGATATTGCCCGTATTCTGCGGAATTTCGGGCTCGTGTAATACAATGTTTATCATAACGTATAAGAAGTCCTTTTTTATAAGTTCCCCATAATTATATATCGGGGAGAGAAATAAATCAACGCCTGCAAAATAATTTACAAATATATGTTTGCCTTTTCGGAGATTTTGAGGTATAATAGATACTTGGAAAACTGTTAATTTGAGAAAGGGCAGAAAATGAGCCTTTATACTAAACTTTTCGGTACCTACAGCGACAGACAGATTAAAAAGCAGATAGGAGTCATCGACCGCATCGAGGCGCTCGCGCCCGACTATGCGGCGCTTTCCGATGCGGAAATGGCTGAGCGTACGCTCAAGTTCAAGACGGCACTCGGAGAGGGCAAGACTCTTGACGATATACTGCCGGAATCCTACGCACTCGTCCGCGAGGCGGCTGACCGCGTGCTCGGCAAACGCCCCTTCAGGGTACAGCTTATATGCGGACTTCTGCTTCATCAGGGCAGAATAGCCGAGATGAAGA
>JAZUGD010000210.1:0-5226 GCA_045641025.1 Eubacteriales bacterium | reverse complement strand
CTGAATGCTCAATGCTGAATGCTTACCCCACAAATCCCGGTTTGTCGAAACGAAAAACATCCCGCCGGATTATCTTCGGCGGGATGTTTATATGAATTCGTTTTATTTTACGTTCAGGTGAACGTCCGGCAGATTCGGCTCATATCCCCAGTATCTGCCGAAGTTGCTTCCCTCGGCCTGCACGCCCGACGAGAAACGCTCGTCCTCGGTCATGCCGTAATATACGAAAGCGTTTCCGCCCTTGTAGTTGAGCTCGAACGTCGTGTCGAACAGATAGTCGTATCCGCCCACCCTTACCGAATTCCACGAATGGCTCTCGCCGTCGTCCGTGAGACCGCTGCAAACGGTTGCTTCGATACCGACCTGCGTGCAGAGCTGTGCGAACGCGTTCGCAAAGGTTATGCATACGCCTCTGTTCTCGGTAAACGCGTACGCCGCGTCAAGCTTTTCGCGCGAGACAAGCCTTTCGTAGTCGTAGGTCATACGCGGGCAGAAGGAGTGATACAGTGTCTGTACGAGGGACGCCTCGTCGGTGATTCCGGCAACTTCGTCAAGGTATCCCCGAACGGCGTCGGCAACAACCGCACGCCTTGCGTCAAGCTCGTCCTTCGTCACGTTATAGGTCCACGAAATCGAGTTTCCGAAATAGTCGTATCCGGTCGCCCAGTTGAAATCAATGTCCGCCGAGCTCCAGAACGGGCACTCGTAGTCGAGGACCATCATAAAGCTTTGGGCGTATGCCTCGTCGGGGCAGGGACACGTCGTGCCGTAGCTCATATAAGCGTCGAGAAAGTCTTTGCAGAACTCGGCAAATCCCTCGTCGGCAAACTGAACGTCAAGCGTTTCCTTTGATACCGCATAAGGGTTAAAAACGTATGTGTCACCGTTTTTTATGGGAGCGAATACCGAGAGGTCAAACGGCTCGTCAGCCGGCTCCTGCGTCTCCGTCGGTGCGGCGGTTTCTGTCACGGTTGTCTCTTCGGTTGTTACAACCGTAGGAGCGTCCGTGCCGAAGGTTTCGCGGGACTCCGTCACGGTTGTGACGGTTGTCTCCGTGGTGACTGCTTCTTCTCCGCCTCCGGCACACGCCGCAAGAGAGAA
This sequence comes from Eubacteriales bacterium, assembly GCA_045641025.1. GTDB lineage: Bacteria > Bacillota > Clostridia > Oscillospirales > CAG-272 > UMGS1312. Next base: position 4,125 of record JAZUGD010000210.1, on the reverse strand, counting down.
GAGAAGGGCAAGGGCAAGAAGTGCCGATATATGCTTTTTCATTTTATTCAAGTACGTTGCCCTCGGAATCGAAAAGCGGGAGCTTTTCGAGGTAAATGAGGTCGGCGCGGTCTGCGGCCTCGCCCTCGGCGAGAATTGCCGCTCTGCCGCAGATGATGCCGCCGGCGGCTTCAACGAGCTGCTCAAGTGCGTTCAGCGACTCACCGGTGGAGATAACGTCGTCAACGATGAGGACTCTCTTGCCCTTCATGGAATCCATGTCCTTGCGGTCGAGATAAAGGTTCTGCTCCTTCGCCGTGGTGATGGAACGGACGTTCACCTTAACGCAGTCCTTCATGTAAAGCTTCGGAACCTTACGGGCGAGAACGTACGTGCCCGTACCGTTCTGCCTTGCCATTTCGTGAGCAAGCGGAATACCCTTCGATTCTGCGGTGATAAGCACGTCGTAGTCGGGGATAAGCTTCAGAAGCTCTGCGGCACAGTGCACGGTAAGCTCGGTGTCGCCGAAAATTACGAAGCCCGCGATGCAGAGGTTTTCGTTCAGCTTGCAGATGGGAAGGTCACGCTTCATTCCCTTGATGTCGATAGTGTAAAATTCTTTCATAATTTTTGTCCTTTCGGTAATCAGTAATTATAGTTATCGTTCCAGTCGCCCATCTTTACGCCTACGTATTCGAGCGGCGGGGTGTCGTAGTCATAATCCTCGGGGAGGTATACAAGCTCGCTCATCGAGGTTTCGGTGGTTGACAGAGGTACGGAGTAAAGCTCTGCCTTTTCCGCGAAGGTGTCGAGGATACGCTTGTATTCCTCGCGGGAGGCGTCGTCGCCGTTCACCCATGCGTCGGTGTGAAGCGCGACGGCACGCAGGTACCACGTGTGGGCGAAGAACATGTCAATCGCCGTTTCCTGAGCCGCAGTCCGGGCACCTCTCATCGCCTCGTTGTACCACTCTTCTATTCGGTCAGAGCCTTCCTTGTAGTGCGTAAAGCTCAGTCGGTTCATTATCGACGAGAGGAACGAGCACCAGTGACCGCTTTCCGTCATGTCTCCGCATTCGTCGAGAAATGCTATGTAATCGTAAATCGCGTCCGCACCGTCACCGTACAGGAGATGCAGGTACTCGCGGAGCATGTCGAGGTATTCTTCATACGTTATATCCGCGTTCCACTGGAGCCTCTGGTAGAGATGCCACATAACGAAGCCGCTCGTTGTGGGGTCTGCGTCAAGGAGCGAGAATATTCCGTAAACGTCATTGTCGGCGAGGTACTTCACGTCATCGTACATTCTGTAAAGATGCTCACCCGTGTTCAGGAAGTAGTACGACGTCATCGGGTAATACCATACGTATATTTCGTCCGTGACCTTCTTCCAGTTATTGAACCAGCGGATGAAGCTTCTGTTCGAGAAGCAGCTGTCGTCGCCTATCGAATGGTTGGAGCACGACAGCGTTCCGCTCAGACCTACGTAAAAGCAGAAGGAAATCTGCACCTGCTCGCAGGGCTTCGTTCTTCTCGGCGCGTCGATTGCCGCAGTGTATCCGAGAAGTGAGACCTTGACCTCGGGAAGGTCGTACAGTGCTTCCTTTGCCACTCTGTTCGCCATTCTTACAAGCGCACCGGACTGGGTTCCTTCCTCGGTGAGGCACTTGAGGCAGTTCGGGCACGAGCAGTAGCTGTCAACGTCGAGCTGGGCTACGTCCACCTCGTTGAAGTCGTAGCCGGGAATGCATCCGGCTTCAAGCTTTGCGTCGGCGTAATCTCTTACACGCTTGACGAGGTCGGAAAGGAACGCCTCGTCGGTGTAGCAGGGCTGTCTGTAATTGTCGTAGCCCGCGCCGTACGCGTCAAGGTCGTCGGCGGAGAAGAACACGTTGCCGATACCGTGGCACGCCTTCTGATAAATACCGTATCCGCCGTACTCGGGACGGTTGAAGTAGCCCTCGCCGTTGTAATAGTTGGCGGGGGAATCGTAGCGGCGGTTGCCGTATGCCGCTCTCGCCTTGATTGACGGGAACTCCTCAAGGTCAATTCCCGAAATATCGAGCTTTTCCGCCTTGTAAACGTAGCGTATCGCGCTGTCCGCACCCGGATCGGGCTCGGTTAGCGGGTCGTAGAGGAAACGGTAGCCGATATAGTCGTAAAGGAAGGTGTAAACACCGTTCATACAGCCTCTGTAACGGCCTCCCGTGATGGTGATGCCGTCCGAGCCCGAGACGATGTGAAACGCCTCGTCCTCATATTTGCCGGTCCCGTCCTTCACAAGTCTAATTGCGTGAGCGTGTCCGCCGTCCGTCACTATCTCGGGGTAAACGCCGCAGGCATCGCCGAGGTGAGTACGGAGTGCGTCCGCCGCGTACTTCATGCAATCGTCCGCATCCGCGGGCATCTCGATAACGTATTCGGAGAGGGAAGTACCCTCGATAACTATTTCGCCGACTCTCGGTGCGCCGCCTTCGGACACGTCGACGGGCGCCGTGTAGTCACACTTGTTCGCAAGATACCGTACCGCCGGGTCAAGTCCCGCGTCGGTTTTTGCGAATACGAGTATATACTCGTCGTTTGATTTTATTACGTAGCCGTCGTCGGTGAAGGACGAGAGGTCAATATCGTATTTTTTCGCCTTTTCCTCCGTGCCGACAATCACGGGCAGGGAAGGAGCCGCTTTTCTGCCCGATTCGGCATCGTCGGCTATCCTTGCGTCAAGCCATTCTGCCGCCGCCTTTGCCGCGTCGGTTTCGCCGAGGCAAATCACGCCGTGCTCCGACGGCTCGGGCAATTTTGCGCATCCCGCCGCGCCTGCAATGAAGACAACACAGAGAAGGAGAGAGATTACACGTTTCATTGTATGTACCTCATGAAGGTATGAATTATAACCTACCATAACGTATTATAGCAGAGTCGCGCACGGGTGTCAAACAAATAATAAAAAAGGAGTCCCATATCAGGGACTCCTTTCGCGAAATTACTTATTCTTCTTCCTCGACCGTCTCTTCGGTCTCAAAGCGCTCACAGCACGGGTCTTCCTTTTCGGGAACGGGTGCGGGCTCTTCGGGCGCGGTGTAGTCACCGATACCGGTCACCTCGGAGAAGAGGGTGTTTTTCGTTACTGCCTCTACCATGTCGGTGGGGATGATGAGCTTCGCGGCGTGGCCTTCTGCGGCGCGCACGAGAGACTCGTACTTCTTCAGCTCGATTACGGCGGGAGTGGGAGCGGACTCTCTGAGAGCACGCAGACCGTCTGCCTCTGCCTTCTTTGCAAGGAAGATAGCCTTCGCTTCACCCTCGGCTCTTGCGATGCGGGCGTCTCTTTCACCCTCAGCGGCGAGAATCATCGCCTGCTTGTCACCCTCGGCTCTCGTGATTGCGGCTGCCTTGTGACCCTCAGCCTGGAGCAGGGTCTCACGGCGGTCACGCTCTGCCTTCATCTGCTTCTCCATCGCGTTCTGGATTTCTCTCGGAGGCATGATGTTCTTGAGCTCGACACGGGTAACCTTGATGCCCCACTGGTCGGTAGCTTCGTCGAGGATGGACGTCATCTTACCGTTGATGATATCACGGGAGGTGAGCGTTGCGTCAAGCTCGAGGTCGCCGACGATGTTACGGAGCGTCGTTGCGGTGAGGTTTTCAAGTGCGCTTATCGGGTTAACCGCACCGTAGGTGTAAAGCTTGGAGTCGTAAACGCGGAAGAATACGACGGTGTCTATCTGCATGGTTACGTTATCCTTCGTGATAACGGGCTGCGGAGGTGAGTCGAGCACCTGTTCCTTAAGGGTTATCTTAAGTCTGACCTTTTCGAACAGGGGAATGAGCAGGTGTACGCCCGCGCTCCAGGTGGTGTGGTACTTACCGAGGAACTCAACTACGTACTCGTTTGTCTGAGGTACGATTTTCAGACACGAAAGAATGATAAGAACGAGTATGACTGCGGGGATGATGTAAATTAAAGAATCCATTTGTCTGACCTCCTTTAAGGTTATACTGATTATATCACAAGTTCACTTGACCGTCAAGAGGTTTTTGCAAAATTTTTTAATTTTTTTTGAAGCCCGCTCTGCGGACAAAAAATATATTGCATTGAACAACAATATATGGTATAATACCATAGATTTATATTCAGCATTCAGTA
>JAZUGD010000209.1:0-2516 GCA_045641025.1 Eubacteriales bacterium | reverse complement strand
CTTCCCTGGCAAGGGAAGGCTTTAGTGCGAACCGTTTATTATGCCGACAGACATACAATTCGGCATAATTCCGCATTCCGAATTCCGCATTTCGCATTCAGTGGTTGTACTTTACGTCTGTAGGTTTACATAAAGTGAATGCAAACCCAAGCCTTCCCTTGCCAGGGAAGGGGGACCGCGTTAGCGGTGGATGAGTAGTCCCCCAAGCGGTTTGCAGTTCTATATTTTTGTAAGTATACAGAAAATTAAAAGCCTTCCCTTGCCTGCCTTTTGCAATGCAAAAGGGGTCAGGGGGACCGGGCTTTGCCGCGCAAAGCCGGTGGATTGAGTAGGTTGAAGTTTTGCGGAGCAAAACAACATATTAAAGAAACCGTATAGACGGACACTACTGCGAATCGCTCGGGGGACTACTCATCCGTCGGCTTCCGCCGACACCTTCCCTGGCAAGGGAAGGCTTTAGTGCGCACCGTACATTATGTTGACAGACATACAGTTCGGCATAATTCCGAATTCCGAATTCCGCATTCCGCATTAGTTCTGCACTCTGCACTATTATCGCACTATCTTAAAGACTCAACCGTCTCCCAGAACTCCGGGTACGACTTTGCGACGCACGAGGCGTCCGTTACCGTCACGCCCGAGTTTGTCGCCGCGGCAATACTTGCGGCAGCCATCGCGATTCTGTGGTCGCCCGTCGTCACCGTGCCGCCCGAAAGGTGCGTGCCGGTGATTATTATCCCGTTCCCCGCGTCGCGGGCGTACCCGCCGAGGGAGGTTATCATGTCTGTAATCGAGGCGACGCGGTCGCTCTCTTTCGCTCGCAGTCTGTCCGTGCCCGTAAGACGCGACTCTCCGTCTGCCGCCGCCATAAGTGCGGCAAGAGGTGCGGCTGCGTCGGGGCATTCCGTCACGTCGAACTCGATGGCGCGAAGCGTGCCGCGGCTTACGGTGAGTGCGTCTCCGTCAATGCGGACGTTCGCGCCCATTTCTGCAAGCGCGTCGGCAATCACGCCGTCCGCCTGAGTTTTGCAGAATCCCGTGCAGGTAACGCCGCGCTCCGACAGTGCGCCCGCCACGGCGAAGTTCGCCGCAGCCGAGGCGTCACCCTCGGGGAAAACCTCGCGGGGACGGTTGTTTTTAAACTCATCAATTACGCGCGCGGTCATCTCCGCGTACGGACGCGAAACCGCGTCTCCCGTGACCTTTACGGTACACCCGTTCACGAGCGACGCAAAGCGCAGACCGCTCTCAAACTGGGAGGTGATGCCCGCGGGAACTGCGTATTCTCCCGCGTCCGCTTTGCCCGACAGGGTAACGGCGTTGCCGCTCTGCGAGATTTTCGCGCCGTGGCGGATAAGCTCGCCGAAAAGCGGAGCGTGAGGTCGGCGGCTGAGGCTGTCGCCGAGCAGAAATTCCCATTCGCCGCCGAGCGCGGCGCATACGGGAAGAGTGAAACGGAACGTCGACGCGGATTCGCCGCAGTCGATTGCTCCGCCCGTGACGTTTTTTCGTTTACCGACGAAAAGCACGCCGTCCCCCCGCGTAACCTCACATCCGAGCGCACGCACGGCGCGCACCGTGGCGAGCACGTCCTCGCACAGCCCGTCCGCGTGGACTTTTACCCCGTCACCGAGGAGTGCGGCGGCGAGCACGAGGCGGTGCAGATGCGATTTCGACGGCGGGAGAGTTACCGTTCCCGAAAGAGGGGAGGCGGGTACGAAAACCGTACTCATAGCGCGCCTCCGAAGAATTCCGGTAACACCGAGGTCGGGTACCGCGCGACTCTGACGTCGCCGGGGCGTACGGGCAGGACGAGTGAAATCTCGTTCCCGTCGCGCTTTTTGTCCGCAAGTGCGGCGTCCGCGAGCGCGTCCGCGTCGGTTTTCACGCCGTACTTGGCGCAAAGCCCGCCGAGCGTGGTCGGTATGCAGTATTTATCGAGAATTTCAAATATATAATCCGCGCTGTCCGAGAGCCCCTCGCTCACCGCGAAGCGTGCGGCGGCGGCAATGCCGACGGCAACCGCCTCGCCGTGGGGTACGGTCTCGCGGCTCACCCGCTCGACCGCGTGGGCGGCGGTGTGACCGAGGTTCAGAAGCGCGCGCGTGCCGCGGTCGAACTCGTCGCTTTTGACGTAGCCGCACTTGAGCATCGCGCAGGTGTAAACGACGTTCTCCGACGCGAGGCAGGCGCCTCCGCGTACGAGGGAGAGAAGCGGGCCGCCCGCAAGGACGGCGTATTTTATCACCTCGCCCGCGCCCGAAAGAAGCTCGCGGGGAGGGAGGGTTTTGAACGTATCCGTGTCGCAGATTACCGCCGAGGGACGGTGGAACGCGCCGACCGCGTTCTTTCTGCCGCCGAGATTTATGCCCGTTTTGCCGCCGATTGACGAATCGACCGCCGCGAGCAGCGTCGTGGGCAGTTGAATTACGGAAACGCCTCTCATATAGGTAGCCGCGGCAAAGCCCGCAAGGTCGCCCACGGTTCCGCCGCCGAGCGCGAGCACCGCGTCGGTA
>JAZUGD010000208.1:0-5858 GCA_045641025.1 Eubacteriales bacterium | reverse complement strand
TGGGAGGACGGCGCACAGCTTCCGCCCGACCACGCCGCAATAGTATCCGCGGAAATGGACGAAATCGACCTCTTCGATGACGTTCCCGCACCCTCTGCAGCAAAGCCCGAGCTCGCTATCGAAGCAGACGCTCTCGTTGACGATGCCTATATCGAAAGCGTACTCGCGCAGAGAGTAAATCCCGATGCGATTCCCGCAGTCGCAGACGAGCTTAAAATCGTATATACTCCTCTTCACGGCGCAGGTACCGTAATGGTTCCCGCAGTGCTTGAGAGAAGCGGTGTCAAGCATCTTTATGCCGTACCCGAGCAGAGTACTCCCGATGGTAACTTCCCGACCGTCAAGTTCCCGAACCCCGAGTTCGACGAGGCGTTCGTCCTCGGACGTGCACTTGCCGATAAGGTGGGAAGCGACCTTATAGTAGCAACCGACCCCGACGCTGACCGTACCGGTGTTGCCGTAAGAGGTAAGGACGGAGAGTTCTTCAAGATTACCGGCAACCAGATGGGTGCGCTTCTTCTTGATTATATCATCACCGCAGCCAAGGAAACCGGAACGCTTAAAGGCGACGCATACGCAGTCAAGTCCATCGTATCGTCCGAGCTTGCCGCACGTATCTGCGAGGCGAACGGCGTTAAGATGTACAACGTCCTCACGGGCTTCAAGTACATCGGTGAGGTAATCAAGGAGCACCTCGAGAGAGGAGAGGGAACCTTCCTTCTCGGCTTTGAGGAAAGCTACGGCTACCTTAAGGGAACCTACGCACGCGATAAGGACGCCGTCGTAACCTCCATGCTCATCTGCGAGATGGCGGCATACTATAAAAAGAAGAACATGACTCTCGCCGATGCACTTGCGTCCGTATTCGAGAGATTCGGCTTCTTCCGCGAAGGCTCCTTCAGCATAGGTATGAAGGGCGTCGGCGCACAGTACAAGATGCAGAAGCTTATGGAGGACCTCCGTGCTTCCGCTCCCGCAGAGATTGCGGGCCGCCGTGTCGTAACCGTCAAGGACTTCAAGGCTGGCACCGTGCTTGACGTCGCTACCGGCAAAACCGAGGGAACGGGCTTCCCGCCCGCAGACGTGCTCTACTACGTAACCGAAAACCGCGACGTAATCGTCGTACGTCCTTCGGGTACCGAGCCCAAGGTCAAGATATATATTCTCACCTCCGGCAAGACGAACGAAGAGGCAGAGAAGAACGCCTCCGAGTTCACCGAATCGATGAAAACGCTCCTCGGACAGTAAACAAGAGCCAAAACCGAATAATTAAGAAAAGTTTACACTTTGTTTACATTTTAAAAAAGTGTAAACTTTTTTTGTACAAATTGTAAATAACTTACAAAAAAGCAAATGATTACGGAAAGTTCTTGACATTTATCCAAAGATAGACTATAATCATATACTGCGCTAGAATCGCCCATTAGTGGCTTTCCGGCGTCTGTATTCTACTTAAAATAATGCGGACTTTAAGGAAATGGAGTTGAATTTATCGATGGTAAAACCCCATAAGCTCGGTAAAAACACGAGAATGAGTTTCTCGAAGATCGACGAGCCTATCGAGATGCCCGATCTTCTCGAGGTGCAGAAGCGGTCTTACAACTGGTTCATGGAAAAGGGACTCATGGAGGTACTTGAGGACGTATCTCCTATTGTCGACTATTCCGGTAACCTTTACATCGACTTTGTGTCTTTCTCGATAGACGAAAAGCCGAAGTATCCCGTAGAAGAATGTAAGGAAAGAGACGCCAACTACGCGGCACCCCTCAAGGTAACCGTGCGTCTTTCCAACAAGCTGACCGGTGAGGTCAAGCAGTCCGAAATCTTCATGGGCGATTTCCCGCTCATGACAGACAAGGGTACGTTCGTCATCAACGGCGCCGAAAGAGTAGTTGTTTCGCAGATCGTCCGTTCCCCCGGTATCTACTACGGTTCGGAAATGGACAAGGCGGGCAACCGCATCTTCACTACCACGGTTATTCCGTACAGAGGCGCATGGCTTGAGTACGAGACCGACGCAAACAACGTATTCTACGTCCGTATAGATAAAAACCGTAAGCTCCCCATCACCGTTCTCATCAGAGCACTCGGAGTTGAATCTCCCGCAGAACTCAAAGAGATGTTCGGTGACGAGCCCCTTCTCACGGCGACTCTCGACCGCGACGAGTGCGAGGCACTTGCAATCGAGAACCATACCACCGTCCGTGAGGAAGCACTTAAGGAAATCTACAAGAAGCTTCGTCCCGGCGAGCCCGCAATCGTCGAGAGCGCAGAGCTTCTCCTCAATAATCTGTTCTTCGACGCGAAGAGATACGACCTCGCTCCCGTCGGCAGATACAAATACGATAAAAAGCTTGCCATCAGCGGCAGAATCGCCGGCAAGACGCTCGCGCGTCCCGTCGTAAGCCCGCTCACCGGTGAGATACTGTTTGACGAGGGTCACCTCGTTACCTCCGCCGAAGCTCAGGCAATCGAGCGTGCGTGCGTAAACGAAGCTTACCTCCGTATGGAGGACGGCTCCGAGGTCAAGGTATTCTCCAACGGTGCGGTATGGCCCGAATCCGTTCTCGGCAAAACTCTCGAGGAGTTCGACATTACCGAGAAGGTACAGCTTTCCGTACTTCAGGAAATCATTGACGAGGCAAACGGTGACGATAAGGCATTCGCCGAGCTCGTTGTTGCACGTAAGGCAGACCTCTGCCCGAAGCACATCATCGTTCCCGATATCATGGCTTCCATCAACTATCTGTTCTGCCTGTCTCACGACGTAGGCAACACGGACGACATCGACCATCTCGGCAACAGACGTCTCCGCTGCGTAGGTGAGCTTCTTCAGAACCAGCTCCGTATCGGTCTTTCCAGAATGGACAAGATCGTCAAGGAGAGAATGACCGTTCAGGACAGCGAGACGCTCACTCCTCAGACTCTCGTCAACATCAGACCGGTCGTTACCGCAATCCGTGAATTCTTCGGCTCCTCGCCGCTGTCCCAGTTCATGGACCAGAACAACCCGCTTGCAGAGCTTACTCACAAGCGCCGTCTGTCCGCACTCGGCCCGGGCGGTCTGTCGAGAGACAGAGCATCGTTCGACGTCCGTGACGTACACTACACTCATTACGGCCGTATGTGTCCTATCGAGACTCCCGAAGGTCCTAACATCGGTCTTATCTCCTACCTTTCCACCTATGCGCGCATCAGCAAGTACGGATTTATCGAGGCTCCGTACCGCAAGGTAGACAAGGAAACCGGCGTCGTTACCGACGAGGTCGTTTATATGACGGCTGACATCGAGGATAACTACGTCGTAGCACAGGCGAACGAGCCTCTTGACGAAAACAACCGTTTCGTCCGCAAGAAGGTTACCGCCCGTGACAAGACTGAAATCATCGAGATTGACGCGTCCGAGGTTGACTACATGGACGTATCTCCTAAGATGGTTGTATCCGTAGCTACCGCAAGCATCCCGTTCCTTGAGAACGACGATAACTCCCGTGCACTCATGGGCTCCAACATGCAGAAGCAGGCAGTACCGCTTATGGTTACCGACTCTCCCATCGTCGGTACCGGTATGGAGTACAAGGCAGCCATCGACTCCTGCGTAGTTGAGGTTGCAAAGCGTGCCGGCTACGTTGAAAGCGTATCCGCAGACCACGTCACCGTCCTCACCGACGACGGTCAGCGCGACACGTATCACTTAATCAAATTCAAGCGCTCCAACCAGAGCACCTGCGTAAACCAGAGACCCATCGTCAATGCGGGCGACCGCGTTGAGGTCGGCGACGTCCTTGCGGACGGTCCCGCTACGAGTCAGGGAGAGATTTCACTCGGTAAGAACGCACTTATCGGATTTATGACCTGGGAAGGTTATAACTACGAGGACGCGGTTCTTCTTAACGAGCGTCTCGTACGCGACGACGTATATACCTCGATTCACATTGAGGAATATTCGCACGAAGCACGTGACACCAAGCTCGGACCCGAGGAAATCACGAGAGAACTTCCGAACGTCGGTGAAGACGCTCTCAAGGACCTCGACGCAGACGGTATCGTAAAGATCGGTACCGAGGTAAGAGCCGGCGATATCCTCGTCGGTAAGATCACTCCCAAGGGAGAGACCGAGCTCACTCCCGAGGAAAGACTCCTCCGTGCAATCTTCGGCGAGAAGGCAAGAGAAGTGCGCGACACCTCCATGAGAGTACCTCACGGCGCAAACGGCTTCGTAGTCGACGTCAAGGTCTTCTCGCGTGAGAACGGCGACGAGCTCTCTCCCGGAGTCAATAAAGTCGTAAGATTATATATCGCTCAGAAGAGAAAGATCTCCGTCGTAGTCAAGATGGCGGGCCGTCACGGTAACAAGGGTGTCGTTTCCCGTATTCTTCCTCCCGAGGACATGCCTTTCCTTCCGGACGGTACTCCGCTTGATATAGTTCTTAACCCGCTGGGCGTTCCTTCACGAATGAACATCGGTCAGGTGCTCGAGGTACACCTCGGTATCGCCGCAAAGAAACTCGGCTGGAAGGTAATGACCCCCGTATTCGACGGTGCAAACTTCGACGATATCGTCGAGTGCATGAAGGAAGCCGGAATGGAACGTATAGTTCTTCCCGGTGAGAATATCAAGGGTAAGAGAGTATACGAAATTACCGGCAAGGACGAGAACGGTAAGAACGTGCTCCGTGAGCTTTCCGCTGAGGAAATCGCAAATCACGAGTATACCGAGTCTCTCAGAGTTGCAGACAAGCTTCGCATAATCGACGGTAAGACCATCCTTTACGACGGCCGTACCGGTGAGGCGTTCGACAACCCCGTAACCGTCGGTATTATGTACTACCTCAAGCTCCACCACCTCGTTGACGATAAGATTCACGCCCGTTCGACCGGACCTTACTCGCTCGTTACTCAGCAGCCTCTCGGAGGTAAAGCTCAGTGCGGCGGACAGAGATTCGGTGAGATGGAGGTATGGGCACTCGAGGCTTACGGTGCCGCATACACGCTTCAGGAAATCCTGACCGTCAAGAGTGACGACGTCACCGGACGTGTTGATACCTACGAAGCAATCGTCAAGGGTCAGAACATCCCGACTCCGGGCGTTCCCGAATCCTTCAAGGTCATGGCAAAGGAACTTCAGTCGCTCTGTCTCGACATTAAGGTTCTTGACCGTGACGGCAACGAAATCGAGCTTGAACGTCTCGGTGAAACCAAGCCTCACAAGGCTCCCGCAGCCGGTGAGGAAGAAATCACGTCCGAAGATCTCGGTGAAACGGTAGAAACCGCCGATATGTACGATTCGTACACAGACGGCGACTTCGATTCCGACAACGCGGCTTCGTACGGCGATTCCGACGACGAATTTTGATGACGTCGCGCAAGCTAACGTATAAACATCAATATCAAAAAACAAATAGTATTGAGAAAAGGTAGTTGCCGATGGAAAACAGAAACACATTCGATTCTATAAAGATAGGCCTTGCCTCTCCTGAAATGATCCGCAGTTGGTCATTCGGAGAGGTCAAGAAGCCCGAAACCATAAATTACCGTACCCTCAAAGCCGAGCGCGACGGACTCTTCTGTGAGCGTATATTCGGACCGACGAAGGACTACGAGTGCCTTTGCGGTAAGTATAAGCGCCCCCACAACGAAGGCAAGATCTGCGAAAAGTGCGGCGTTGAGGTTACCCAGAAAAAGGTACGCCGTGAGAGAATGGGTCACATCGAGCTTGCGACCCCCGTATCTCACATCTGGTATTTCAGAGCGATTCCTTCCCGTATGGGTCTTCTTCTCGACATCGCTCCGAGAGACCTTGAAAAGGTACTTTATTTCGCAAGCTATATCGTAATCGATCCCGGTAAATCCGACCT
>JAZUGD010000207.1:0-2518 GCA_045641025.1 Eubacteriales bacterium | reverse complement strand
GCTCACGCGTTACTCACCCGTCCGCCACTGATCGGAAAGCCGAAGCTTTCGTCACCGTTCGACTTGAATGTGTTAGGCACGCCGCCAGCGTTCATCCTGAGCCAGGATCAAACTCTCTAAATGTTGTATATCAAGTAACTTTCGTTACTTAACATCAGAGTTTGTTCTGCTCTTTATTGTTTTTTAGAGCTTCTGTAAATTCAAAAGAATTTTTCGGAGTCTTTTTTGTTGTCTGTTGTTCAATTTTCAAGGAGCCACTTGCCCGCTCACCGGGCAGCCTATGTATTATATCAAACACATATGAGATTGTCAACACTTTTTTCGATATTTTTTGAAAATTTTCTCAAAAGGTCAAAATAGGCAGATAATATGTGAACAATCGTCCGTTTTGTTAACAATATGTCCAAAATTTCCTTATATTATACCCTGCCCCATACACGAAAAAAGCCACGGTCACCCGTGACTTTTCCCGCACTTTCGAACTTAGCCGTTCGTCTTAATGTCGTTCTCGTACTTCTCGATCATCATCTTAACCATCTGGCCGCCTACGGAGCCTGCCTGACGGGAGGTGAGTTCGCCGTTGTAACCGCTCTTGAGGTTTACGCCGACCTGACTTGCCGCCTGCATCTTGAACTGGTCGAGAGCTGCTTTAGCTTCGGGAACGAGAGTCTTTCCTGATGCCATAATATACTACCTTTCTTGTTGCCCGTGCGGGCTGCGGTACGTGAGCGTTCGGGTCCACGGGACACTGCGCGCCCGTACCGTTTTGTTTTACCGCGTACCTTGCGGTCCGTAATCTATTTTATCGAGAGCGTGCTTGCGCTCTCTGCAATTATTATGACCGTGCGCGGTTTTCGTATGAATGGTAATATTATGTTATAAAATAAAGAATCCCGCGTCTGTCGGCGCGGGATTCTTTCAGTTTGCTTTGGTTTCGCAGTAGATGCATCTGTAAGTTTTGTTTTCCTTATCGGTAAGGCGGAAAACGTGCGGGAGCTCCTGCTCGGTAGAGGTGATGCATCGCGGGTTCTTGCATCGAAGCACGCCCGTTATCGTTTCGGGAAGCTCCATTTTTCTTTTTTCGACAAGGTTGCCGTTCTTTATGATATCGACCGTGATGCCCGGGTCGACGTAGCCGAGCGTGTCGGTGTCGAGTTCTATAAGCGAGTCGATTTTTATTATGTCTTTTCTGCCCATTTTGATGCTTCTGACGTTGTTTATCATTGCAACGGAGCAGTCGAGCGAGCCGAGGTCGAGGAGCTTATATATCTCCATTCCCTTGCCTGCGGTGATATGGTCGATAACGATACCGTCTTTGATGGAATCTATATTCATTCTTCCACTTCCTTTCAGACGCGGACGTCAAGCAGCTTGAGGATGAGCGCCATACGCATATACTTGCCGTACAGCACCTGCTTGAAGTAGCACGCACGCGGGTCGTCGTCTACGGCGACGGATATCTCGTTGACTCTCGGCAGAGGATGAAGCACGATAAGGTCTTCCTTTGCCGTTTTCAGTTTTTCGGGAGTAAGGATATAGCTGTCCTTCAGACGGAGGTAATCTTCCTCGTTGAAGAAACGCTCTCTCTGCACGCGGGTCATATAGAGCACGTCGAGGTCCGGAATTACGGCGGACAGGTCCGTGGTCTGTTCGAAAGGTACTCCCGCGGGCTTGAGATAATCGCTCTTTACGTAGCTCGGAAGCTTGAGCTCCTCGGGCGAGATAAGCACGAACTTCACACCCTCGTAGCGTGACAGAGCCGCGATAAGAGAATGTACCGTTCTGCCGAATTTGAGGTCGCCGCAGAGTCCCACGGTGAGGTTGCCGAGTCTTCCCTTTTCGCGGGAGATAGTGAGAATGTCGGCAAGGGTCTGCGTGGGGTGATTGTGACCGCCGTCGCCTGCGTTGATAATCGGTATGGTTGCGTTATTTGCGGCTACGAGCGGTGCGCCCTCCTTGGGATGACGCATGGCGACTATATCGGCGTAGCAGGAGACAACCTTTGCGGTATCGGCTACGCTCTCGCCCTTTGCGGCGGACGAGGATGCGGCGGACGATACGGACAGGACGTTGCCGCCGAGCTCGTACATTGCCGCCTCGAACGAGAGCCTCGTTCTCGTGGACGGCTCGAAGAACAGCGTTGCAAGCTTTTTGCCGTGGCATGCCTCCGCATATTTCGCGGGGTTCTCTATTATGTCGTTAGCCGTAGCTATAAGCTCGTCGAGCTCCGCGACTGAGAGGTCGCGGATGTCGAGCAGGCTTCTCGGTCTTTCTTTACCTGTCATATTACTTAATCCAGCTTTCGTCGGACGGATTGTTTCTGAACGCGATGAGGCGGGCAACGTCCTCTTTTGCGATGTATCCGTCGGCTGCGGCGATTTCGGCGATTTCGTCGAAGTTCGTGAGAGAGACGTTCTTCACGTCAGCCTCGGCAAGACGCTCGAGACAGCGGTTCATGACGTAGGTGAAGATGGAAACGATACCGAGCACCTCGGCACCTGACTCGCGGAGAATGTCA
>JAZUGD010000206.1:0-15158 GCA_045641025.1 Eubacteriales bacterium | reverse complement strand
GAATCCGTGTCTGTCGGCTATTACGGTTTTGAGGAAATGAGCGTACACGTCGGCATCCGAGCCGATTCGCACGGCGTATTTCCGTGCATTATCGGGAACGTAGGCCTTGCGTCCGTATGCGATTTTCACCTCGTAACCGTCGGCCTCATACTGACGGGCGATATCAACGCAAATCTTACCGGTACTGCCTGTTCCGCAGACCTCGTTTATTATCAGAACTCTCTTGCCGGCCATACTTACCACTCTATTTCTTTAAGCCAGTCGATGAGCTTTTGTTTTTCGCTCTTAAGATATGCAAGGTCAATCTTAACGGGGTGCTCGGTTATACCGTCGGCACCGACTCTCGTGAGCAGACCGCTTCTTCCCGTTTTTGCGAGAAGATACGCGGAGTTGCCGTACGCAAGAGTGAGCGCACAGGCGTGCACTCTGTCGGACACGGTAAGCTTCGCATTTGCATAGATATCTGCATAGGTGTGCGGTATATCGGCGCAGAAGCTGTTCGCGTATCTGAACACCTTGCGGATGAACATGGGGTTATATCTGTGGTCGGGACGGATAACGGTATAACCGCCGATTGTCTCCGGCCGCTTCCCTCTCGGCAGCGGGCTTGCGGCGTACACGAGCGCATCGGTAAAGCGGTCGGTTTTAAGACCGATTCCCGCGAGGCCCTTGAACTTCATGCCGAAGTGATGCCCGTCGAAGTCGAATTCCTTATCGGCCTTTTTACCGGGTTCGTCTACGTACAGGTGAGGCTCGTCAATCTTATCGAAATTGAGTGCAAGGACGTCGCCGAGGTCGTTGCCGAACGGCTTGTAGTAATCGGGAACGAAAAACGCAAAGCACACGCCGTCGTATATTCTCGGAACGCAGTCTCTGAAGGTATCGTACGTTTTTCTGTCTCTCGTCGTTACGGCGTACGGCGGATTTTCGGCAAAGTATTCCTTTATGCCGGATATTACGGAATCGTCGTATTTCATCATTCCGGCAGAGAGAATCATATACCTGATGCCTCTCTCCTTAAGCACGTCGAGCGTGGGCTTCCATATTGCGAGAAATGCCTCGGAGAGGATGGGACCGAGAAGCACGACGTAATCAACGTCGAGGTGTTCCCAATAGTTGACCGCCCACGGAATATTTCCGCGTTTGCGCTTCCATCCCGGTGTGAATGCCGACTGGTCCATGACCATGTTGACACCGTCACCGTCAAACACCTGCTTCAGCACGTAATCGGCCCCGAGGTTGAAAAACGCGTTACCGATATTCGTAGACCAGCAGCCGCCTATATACGCAACTTTTTTATTTACCATATCTCCGCCTTTAACCGACTACGTATTTTGCAAGCTCGTACGCCCATCTGTAAAACCAGTAAAAACGGCTCATGCCGTATTTTCTGTATATGCCGTAAGTTATACCGACACGGCGTTTCACCTCGGACAGGCTCTTTTTAGTGCTCATTCCGCCGTCGCCGAAAGAAAAGTCAGAGACGACCGTATCGGTCGTTATTACTTTCCTCCCCGCTCTGTGTACTGCGGTGATATAATCGAAATCGTCATACATGGACTCAAGAGGATACGGAAATTCGAGAAGCGTTTCGCGACGCGAGAACATACCCGGATGACACCATCCCGCGGTCGTCCACAGCTTTCCGATATGCGCGTGCTTTATCCATTCCCTTGCGGGAGACACCATTCTTATGCTGCCCCATGCAGCGTCGTAATTTTCTTTTTCAAAAAGCTTCGCCATCGTTTCGACGGCGGCGGGCTCGTACCAGTCGTCGGTGTTTATCTGCCCGACGATTACACCGTGCGCCATGCGCGCGCCCTTGTTGAGGCCGTCGTACATTCCGCGGTCAGGCTCGCTGATTACCGTGAGCGAGCGTCCCTCGGTTGAGTCGAAGAGAGACTGATACCCCGACGCAACGTCAACGGTGCCGTCCTTCGAGGCACCGTCCACGATAATATATTCGATATTTCCGTAAGTCTGGCCGAACACCGATTCAATCGTTTTCGCAATAGTCTTCTCGCTGTTGAAGGCAACGCTGATAACGGATACAAGCATAACGTCGTCGCGTATCAAGGTCCGTCTCCTTTTATTTCATCTGTGTGATATTGTCAAAGCTCTCGTCGAGAGCATCGGTCTTTCCTTCTTTTACTCCCTCGGTGGATTCCGGCTGGAAGAGTATCTTCAGGGTGGCAAAGCAAAGCATGAGGTCGGTAAGCAGACTCGGGCTGCTTATGTACATAAGGTCCATCTGAAGCTTATCGTACGGAGTCGTGTTGTACTTACCGTAAACCTGTGCATATCCCGTAAGTCCCGCTTTTGCCTGAAGACGGAGCCTGAACTCCGGTATCTTCTTCTCGTACACGGCACATATTTCGGGACGCTCCGGTCTCGGTCCGACTATGGACATTGAACCGCCCAGAATATTGAACAGCTGAGGCACCTCGTCAATACGGAGTTTTCTGATAATTCTTCCGACGGGGGTGATTCTCGGGTCATCATCGCCGCTGGAAAGTCTTGCTCCGTCCGCCTCGGCGTTGACCTTCATAGACCTGAACTTAAGTATTTTGAATTCTTTTCTGTCTTTGGTGTATCTGACCTGTTTGTAGAATACAGGACCTCCGTCGTACGCCTTTATGGCTATCGCCGTGACAATCATGATCGGCGAAAGCACCACGAGAGCGATTCCGGAAATCAGGATATCAAAGATGCGCTTGAAAAACGTATACTCGAAATGCGGATTGTACCTTTCCACACGGAGCATCGGGAGGTGGAACATGTGCATTCTCACCGCGCTGTTCATGAGGACGTCACCGACACGCGGCATAACGTAAACGCGGATGTCGTTGTCAACGCAGAATTTGAGTATAACGTTGCGGTCGTGGCTGTGTACACCGCTGATGAACACGACCTCGGCCTTTTTATAAAGCGACATATTTGCGATGAATTCGTGCACGTTCACGGTTTTTTCTATCTTGAACTTTTTGCCGAGCCCGTAAGAATGGATGAGATTGTCCATTCCCGTACGCATGTCGTACACGATAACTGTCTTTTTGGGCGGAGTTACCGCATAGTACAAATGATGCGCGCCAAGCGACCAGACTACCGCAAGCACCGTCTGTATGGCAAGTACTATAAGCATCGGCACCGCGTTCGGGAAGGTTCTTCCGCCGATAAGCACGATAACGAAATACATGAACACGTTGGTAAGTATCGCCGAAAGAGTCTGACTGTACGCCATTTCGGATATTCTGTAATACGAAACGGCAAGACCGTCGTATACTCTCGCAAACACGAAATATACGGCAGCGTAAAGTATTATTACAAGCCAGTTGCCCTTATTGTAAAACGGACGGTTTATATGATCCGCATAATAAAGATACCAGCAAAGCGCAAAAGGCAGAGCCATCAGTATGATATTCGACCATTTCAGGAAATGGACAAACAGCTTATGAGATTTGCTTTTCATTATGTTACTCCGTTGATGAGATTTAGTCGGGCAAGCAAAATTTCACATAATATTACTACATAATATATTATAATATCACGCCCCCGAAAAGTCAACATTTAATACAATATACTAATGAATTTCGGCATATTTTCGGTGGATATTGCCATAAATGTCAGCTCTTTTTTTACGGTTTTCTCATATGCGGTACGCAAAAAACGGAGGCGGCAAAAGCCGTCTCCGTTTTCGGATAAGTACGGTTTACAGGTAGAATTCGTCTCCGTCGTGGGCGACGGTTACGGGGTACGGAAGGTCTTTGTAAGTGTCGCGGAGTCTTCTCTCTCCGTCGTCGACCTCCCACGAGCCCGATACGACGGTATGCCAGTAATCGTTTATGTGGATGAAAATCATCCTTGAGAACCGGGCCCTCATGAAGGCGGGCATTGCCGCCTCGTGAGTATAATGCGTTGCCTCGCAGAGGCAAACGTCGTAGTGCTCGGTTTCGCTGCACTTGGGGAAATCGTGGAAATATCCGTGTAAATCCCCCGTATGGAGCACTCTCTTGCCTTCTTTTTTGAAGGTCAGGTCGTAGGAGAAGCTGCACGGCTTGCCGTCTCTTTTAAGATGGTCGGTGCGGATGGCGGAAACGGTGAGGTTTTCGTCGGAGTACACCTCGCCGTCGTCGGTGACGTTGTAGTCGAAAACCTTTACGGACGAGGCGTCTATATGCATCACGTTCAGCCACGCGATAAGCGGCTCCTTTGCGCACTCCTCGGGCAGGAAGATATGCACGGGCTCTTCCCTGCCTCCGGTATATTTGCCTATCTGCTTGAGAAGCACGGGGAGTCCTCCGGCGTGGTCGGTATGCAGATGAGTGACGAATATGGCGCGGAGAGAATCGAGCCGCAGACCCTTGCGGCGAAGCAGTGCCTCGACGGGCTCACCTGCGTCTATAAGATAAAGCGAGCCGTCGTCCGTTTCGTAAACGGTGGAGGAATTAAAGCGGCTGAACGTCGAGTTTCCGTGCGACGTTCCGAGTGTGATTATTCTCAAAGCAGATCATCTCCGTTTCGCTTATTGCGGCTTTACTTTCGTTTGAAACGGCGGCGTGTTTTACTGCAATTATTGCAGGAAAACGAAAATCCCGCCTTGTGGATTTTCAGACGCCGATTCGGGCGTGAAAGAAGCTAACTTCATACCCGAACCGACTGAATTTTCACGCTCACCACCAGAGGATGTAACCGTGGAGGTCGGGCACCTTGGTGAAGTCAACGGACGCGAACTCTCTCGGCATCTTGACACCGAGCTCACGCATAAGATTGAACGCCGTGCGGTTCGATTCCATCTTGATAAGCTCTATCATCTCAACGGCGGTATCGTTTGCAGGGTTCGGCTTCTTCTCATTCTCTTCCTTAAGCTCGTTCTGCTTTGCGGTGAGGATGAAGAAGTAGTAGTTGTAAAGCTGGATGCGGCTGCGGCGGACGTTATCGTAAATTCTGCGGTCGCCGGACTTCCATGCGGCACACTCAGCCTCGTCGAAGATTGCGCTTGCCTTCTCGTAGAATGCGAACGCGCCCTCAAGCTCGGTCTTGTAGCCGGGCATATATACGAAACGGGAGGAATTATCGAAGTAGATGGTCATGAATCTGTCGTTCGCAACGGTATGTACGAGGTCGAGATATTCGACGATGTACTTTGCGGCGTCGCCGTAGTAGCCGTTGCAGAAGTCGAGCATATGAGCTCTGTATTCAACGTCGCTCATATAAGGATTCCACAGAATCTTTGCGAGAAGGTATGCTCTGAGTTCTTCGAACTCGCCGTTGTGAGGCTCGTAGTTACCCTGCTCGAATACGCCGCGTACACCGTTCTCCGCAAAGAGACGGATGTTGGGAAGCAGGCAGTTGAAGTTCGGGAACAGAGTGGTCATGTTGGCGTAGTTGGTCGTGTAGTCCCAAATGTAAAGTCTGCCGCAGATTTCGTTCCACTTCTTGAGGTTCTCAACGAAGCCGGGCTCGCCGTTGTCGTTTTCGGGCTTGTCGTTGATAAGAGGAGTACGGAAGGAGCACTCGATATTGCAGAGACGAACGATGACTCTCGGGTCGGGAACGGTCTTGTCGGTGGGCTTTCTGGTATAGCGGTATGCGAGAGTATCAACGACCGCGTTCGGGAACTCGTCCGCGATATCGTTCTGTACTCTGTTTACCATACGGAGAAGCGTACCCATGTGGGAGCCTTCCTCCTCGTATACCTTCCGGCACTTTTCGCACTTGCACTCGCCGTCGTTGCCGTCGAGCTGAGATACGGAAATAATCGTCTTTTCGGGATGTGCGCGAAGCTGCTTCTTTACGTTCTTCAGAACTCTCTCGTAAACCTCTTCGTCGCAGAGGCACGGCATGTTCCAGAAGTCGTCCTGCTCGTTGAGCTCAGCCATGGTGTGGCAGAAGGAACCGTTATAGTCGATGCCGCCGCCGAACTCCTCGGTCATCTCGTGACCCATGCAGCCGTTGTTCTTGAGCTTTGCGCAGGTATCCGCGTTGGTAAGGCAGCCCCAGTATGCGTTACGGTACTCGAATACGGGAACCTCGGTAACGTCGAAGCCGTCGGGTACGGTGAGCTTTACAGTCTCGGGCGGAATTATCTCGAAATTATCGGAAAGGAAGCGGCATCCGCAGAACTTCTCGAGGAAGGTGTAAACGCCGTACAGTGCTCCGCGCACTCCGGAGCCGAGAATGTATATCTTTTTTCCTTCGGTACGGAGAGTGTAGCCCTCCTCGCCGAGAGAACCGTCGTCCTTGATTCCGGGACGCTTTGCAAATCCTACGACGATTTCATAGTCGGACTTTTTCTGATTATCGGTAACTACCGGGAATTCGGCACCGGTCATCATCTTCAGATATTTTGCAAGCTCGCGAACCGCAGTCTCCTCGGAGACGGTATGGTCCTTTCTGTAAACTATCTGATATTTAGTTTCTTTTTTATCCGAAAGATAAAGCATTTCTTTCATCCTTTCTTTGCCGAGGAGTGAGGCAAGCCGCCACAGCTCCGTTCCTTTTTCCCGCGCCGTACACGGTCGCGTTTATTTATTCTATGATACCATATAATGCCGCCCAAATCAAGTAATTCGGCATATTTGTGTATGAAATCGGCATACATTTCCGTGTGCCGCGGTTTTTGAGAAAATTCGGAAATTATTTGTCGCAAACTGTTGAAACGGGTACCCGGTTATGATAGAATATAAGGTAGCCTATAAAAAGGAGGTGCAGTGGGTTTTGACACTCGGAAAAATCATCCGTGCGATTATCTCGGTCGTTTTTCTTGCGGCTGTCTGCGCTGTCGTCACGTACTCCGCGGACTGTGTCTGCGTAAACGGACGAGCGTTTGATTTCGAATCGAAATACGCGATATTCACTGGCAGCGAAATCACCGACCCCGTAAAAACCGCCCGCGCACTCTCCGTTTTGCCGAATCTCGAAAGCGTCTCCTTCGGCTCGTACACCGTTGAAGCCGAAAATGCCGAGGAGGTTCGTGCCGCACTTCCCGACGTTGACATGCACTTTGACACTCACGTCACAGTTTACAAGAAAAAAGTTCCCACCTCCGCCGCCGAGGTCGATTTGTCGGACGCGACGGTAAAATCTGCGGATGAGCTTGTGCATGCGATGAAATATCTCACCGGTGCACAGAAGGTATCTCTCGGCAGCTGTGCCGTTCCCTGCGAAACGAAACGCGAGCTTATCGAGACTTATCCGAACGTTGAGTTTGACGTAGTCGGTCTGTACTACGTATGCGGTTCTCCCGTCAGAGACGACGACAAAACCGTAAATCTCAGCGACCGCGAAATAAACGTTGAAGAATTCATCCAATCTCTCGCCGAGGTTCCCGGAGTCGAGTACGTCGACCTGACCGGATGCGGACTCTCCGCCGACGACAAAAAGACTATCGGCAAGGCGTTCCCCGAAATCGCATTCAAATGGGAGGCTTCCCTTCTCGGTACCGAGGCAGACTCGACCGCCGAGGAAATCGACCTTTCCGGCACCGACCTTTCCGGACGTGCCGCCGAGCTTGACGAAAACCTCTGGCTGTACAACGGTCTCAAATCAATGAAGCTTTACGACTGCGGTCTTACCCCCGACGAACAGCAGAAGCTGGTTGCCGCGCACCCCACCATTACGTTCCACTGGAATCAGCCTCTCGGTAACGGCATGTACGACTCCGCCGCGACGGAGCTTGACATAAGCGGTCAGCGTATCGGCGAAGGACGTATAGACGAGCTTAAGGAACAGATTCGCACCTTCAAGAATCTCACTTACCTCAACATGTCCGACTGCGGAATATCCGATGAGGCGATGGCACAGCTTCGCGCCGACGTTCCGAACGTCAAAATCGTATGGCGCCTTTACCTCGGCAGATGGAACCTCATGACCGACCAGGTCGCCTTCTCCGTTCTTATATGGACTTACGATTACCGTCCGATGAACACGCGTGACATTCAGGTGCTGAAATACTGCACCGACCTTCGCGCGCTTGACCTCGGTCACCAGTGGATTTCCGATATTTCGGTAATCGGCGATTATCTGACCGAGCTTCGCGTGCTCATACTTGCGGACAATGCACTTACCGATATTTCACCGATAGGAAAACTCAAGCATCTGCATTATCTTGAGTTCTTCGTAAATCAGGTTACCGATATTTCCCCGCTTGAAAACTGCACCGAGCTCGTTGACCTCAACATCAGTTACAATCACGGGCTGTCGGATATAAAGCCGATTCTCAAGCTTCCGATGCTTGAGAGACTGTGGCTTGAGCATTGCGCGGTATCCGCCGAGGACTGCGAGCTGCTCCGCGCGACCTACCCCAACGCAACAGTCGTAACCGAGGGCAAGGGCTCCGTTGACCAGGGCTGGCGCGGGCACGAAAGATACTATGCAATGTACAATATGTTCCTGTACGACAGATACGCGCTCCCGGTTGAATTTTCAAAATACGGTTGATTTTCAAAATAACAAAAGACGAGGATTTATAAATCCCCGTCTTTTTTGATACGTCAGTATTCCGAAACGATAACACCCGCGTCCATCACCGACACGGTATCACAAAGAGTTTGTATGTTTTCATTGTTGTGGTCCGAAAGAAGAATCGTTATTCCTTCGGCACACAGATTCAGGAAAAGCGTGCGTATCTCTTCCACACCGTTTCGGTCAAGTCCGTTGAACGGTTCGTCAAGAATCAACAGTGACGGCGACTCCATTATCGCCTGAGCAATACCGAGACGCTGACGCATACCGAGGCTGTATTCACCGACGTGCTTCCGTGATTTCGGGTCAAGACCGACAGTTTCCATTGTTTTGAAAATAGTTTCTTTTCCCACCGTGTGACGAAGAGAAGCCAGCATCCGAAGATTTTCATATCCGCTAACAGCAGGCAGAAACCCCGGAGTTTCTATAATAATTCCGGTATTCTGCGGAAAATCGGTATCTTTTCCGACAATTTCACCGTTCACGCAGACACTTCCCGCATCTGGTATCAAAAATCCACAGATACATTTCATAAGCACGGTTTTTCCGCTTCCGTTGTTGCCGACAAGCCCGTGTATTTTTGAGCGTTCAAACGATTTATTGATTCCGTGCAATATTTCGGTTTTACCGAACGATTTATGAAGATTTTCAATTACTATGATATTGTCCATGGTGCCACCTGTTTATCAAATATGCTGTCCGGAAAAATCGAAGCCGTAGCTTTTTATCCTTTTACCGGAAATGAAAAGGTTTACAAATATCGCAGCTCCGAAAAAAAGGAAGCTGGCGGTAAGGGACGGAAGATAATCGTATCCGAAATTATGTCCGGAAAACGTCGCATGATTAAGAGGAGACAGCCATCCCGCAATCACATTGGCGATATAAAACTCTTCCTGCGGCAATTTCAGCCACAAGCCGATAACATCCGGTTTGAGTAAGAATCCGAATACGGTAAATGCAAGTGCTGCAGCCGTTCCCGTGCGCTGCCCTTTTTTCAAGCTGACCGCAAGCTTTACAGACAGTGTCAAAAGAGAGTAGACAAGCATAAGTGCGAATATGCAAAGCAGACACAAATACGGAGACGTCGCTTCCATCGTTTTAACCGTTACAGGAATCGAGACGGCGCTTCCCGCTCCCGAATATCCGAGCATTGCCGCAGTCGGACTCCAAAAATCAGCCGTAAATGCATCACGGGCACAAAAGAACGCAACCGAAACAAGCAGAAAGCACAAATACAAGAACGTGCCCGTCACAATGTAAAATATCTGCCCGAGCAGCCAAACGCTTCTTTTTGTCCGCACAAGGAAAAACGGAGTTTCTCTTCCGAGCAGAGGCGTATCGGCAAATAAAAACAACAATAAAACAGAACTGACGAGAACGGAATCCGCATCGCCGAACACCCAGACAAACGGTTCTGCAATCTGCACGGAGAGACCGTAGGTTTCGGCAAATGAAACAATTTTGCCGGAAAGAAGAAAGCAAAGAACAAATGCAAGAATCGCGGTCATTATAATACGGGGATTTTTATGCCACAAACGAAGCTGATACACCGAAATCGAAAATGCCTTCCGTACGTTATTCGGTATGGTTTTTAACTTTTCAATCATAAGCGTGACAACCTCTTTCGCGAAAATACGGAATACAAACAGCCCGACAAAACGATAAGTACTCCCATCAGTATAACGGGACCGTATTCACCGCAAATCCATTTTCCGGCTTCCGGTGCGAGCCACGTCCTCGGATCAATCACAAACAGCTCGTCAAAATACCGTTCACGCAAAATGACCGGGAAAAAGCATATGACAAAAGGAGAAAGGAGTGAGGTATAGCTTTGACCGAAACAAACGGAAGCAGTCATTCCGATTTCGGCACAAAAAGCGCCGAAACAAAACAGCCGCAGGTATGGAATGAAAGAAGTCCGGATTTCGGTTTCCGTCCCGCTCTCGGGAAATATTACGGAAATAATCAAGCAAAAAAGCAAATATCCGACAACAGGAGCAGCTCCGCCCGTCAAAATACAGGAAAAGAACTTTTTCAGCAGATAACGATGCTTACCGTGTTTTCCGCACCGAGGCAGCGCCGAACGGCAAAACCCGCTTTCGAGTTCCGTGAGAAACGATGATGCCTGCGGAAGTGCAGACAGAAGCGGAAGAACGAAATAGAATGCATCGGAGCTGATTGCGTCCTTTGCCAGTTTTTCCACGGTACCCGGAGGAAACCCCGTCCATTTCACACTTGACATAATATCCGGCAGCTGCTCAAAAACCGTAATGAACAGCGCGGCAGCACAACCGATACAGGCAAGAAGAAACGCCGGAGACAGAAATAATTTGCGGATATTTGACAAACAGGCACGAAGAGCAAGACTTGATTTCGGTGTTTCCATTTATCAATAACCCGCTATGATGTCAATGACACTTAAATCGACGGCGTTTATCGCCATGATAATCCACGGCTCGGTTTCGGTATCCTCAAACGTTTCGTTGTTGCGTGGGTCTGTACGAATCGTAGTCTGCTTGCCGTAAAAGACATACGCGGGAGTATAGATGCCGGACAAATCGCCGCTGTCTCTGACGCGGACAAGGTTAAGTTCTATGCGTGATACTTCAATTCTGTATTTCGTATCATACAAACTTGTTTTCATGGTTTCCACAAGATTTCCCTGCCAGATAAGTGGAGACATTTGCTCGAATATCTCCGCCGCAGATGAAAACGGGACGATATGTACATCGTCAGCCACCGTTTGATTTTGTTCAACCGGATTTTCCCAAAAAACATAGCAAATGCCGTTATCGTCAACACAAACAAGGATTTTTTCATATAGCCATGGCTTTGCCGTTGAGTCGTGGTAAATCAAGCTGCAGGTCGTAGCCGCAACGGGAACATCATTTATCACTCTGGTCATATAAAACGCATAAGCTTTTTCCAAAGGTTTGCCTTCATTTGAAAATTCGGAACATACAAGCCCGATTCGCACCGTGTGTGCTTTCACTCCCATAGTCTGCATCAGCTCGGATGCAAAGCCCGAAGCCTCGTCAACGGAATATTTACATTGGCAGGTGCTGACGTCATCATCAATGGGATAATATTCTTTTGAATCGCTTTTAGTATAACGTAAAGCGGTAAATGATGCGTCACCGTAATCACAATAATTTCTTATTGACAGTTCGCATCCGTCATCAGTGCGTGCAACGAGACAACGGTATTGCCGCTCTCCCTCGACCGTGTTTGTTGTGGCGGTATAAAATGTACCGTCAACCGGAATTTTTTCTACTGTATCGGGCGCATTATCGCGCGCTTTTTTCAATTCTTCTATTTCATACTCATATGCGGCGACATAACGTTCAATCTCTTCTTTGTCCTTATCCGCATCTTGACGTATGCTCTCGATCTGTTTTTCAAGTTCCTTGATGTCGGCATCGTAAACAGATTTCTCAAAGCTCGCGTTTTCCGGATATCTCCATGCTTTTTTGTCACCTATCAGCAGATTAAATGCCGCCGTCGCCTGTTCCTGTGTAAAGCCGGCAGGAACAACGCGATACATCGGTACCGTGTCCGCGTTCGGCAGAACAACGTCTGCATCGGCATTTATCGCAACGTTCCCGTCGGACGATGTAAATGAGAAAGTGTAGTTTTCTCCGTTAAGTTCACTGAGCTTTTTTCTGTTTTCATCATTAGTGTCATTTGCCTTTTCTATCAATCGCTCATTATTCTTGGGCACAATGAGTTCGGATGAAGGTGAAGCGCTGCAAGACGAAAGAAAAAGAGCGACAGACAGTAACAAGAGTGCGGCTTTGTTTGATTTTTTCATTGATTCAGGTCTCCGTTTTTCTGAATTTTTTGTTTTTATTATTATAACTTTTCCCGTGTTTTTGAGTCCTCAGGATAATGTAATAAAGTTGTAAAAACCGAATACAAACGACAGAAGAAACGGACACAGCCGCCAAGAGCCTATTAATTTTTTGTAAGAAAAATGTAAAAACAGTCGAACATCCCCGCATCGGGGCATATTTTATGTTATACTAAAGAAAAAAACGGAGGTACCCATGCCGGATATACTTATAGTAGAAGACGACGAAAACATCGCAAAAACGATTGCGGCGACGGTCTCCGTCGTGGGATACGGTGCGCAGATATGCCCTCTCGGGCTTGAAGCGGTTGAGCTTATCAGAAACAACAAATGGGACGTTGTGCTGCTTGACGTAATGCTCCCCGATACCGACGGATTTGAGGTAATGAAAAAAGTACGCGGCACCGGTACTCCGGTCATTTTTCTGACCGCGATGCAGAACGTGGTTGATAAGGTGAACGGTCTGCGACTCGGTGCCGAGGATTATATAGTAAAGCCTTTCGAGGCACTTGAGCTTCTTGCGCGAATTGAGGTCGTGCTCCGCAGACAGGGCAAGCTTGACGGAGTACTTGAATACGGAGACATTACGGTCGATACCGCGCGGCACACGGTCACGCGCGGAGGCAAGGAGGTATCTCTTACGCCCAAAGAGTACGACGTGCTCGTGTTCTTTCTGCGCAACCGCGACATTGCGGTTACGAGAGAACGTCTTTTAGGTGCCGTGTGGGGCTACGAATTCGAGGGCGAAAGCAGAACCGTAGATATACATATACAGCAGGTCAGAAAGAAGCTCGGGCTTCACGACAGACTCGTAACGATACCGAAGCTCGGTTACCGTCTTGAAGGTGACGCACGATGAAACGCACGTTTGGCACGTATCTGACTGTACTCGCCGTCTGTGCACTTATTCTTTGTACCGTATCCGCCGTGCTTGTATATTTCTTTTATGCCTCGTCTGTAAAAAGCGTACGTACCGCTTATACCGACGTTCACGAATCGGCGCTTGTAAAGCTTGAAGAAAACGTTCGGGAGAGCAAATCGTCGATAATTGTCACCGATACGGTAATCGAAAATAACGTGCCGTCGTCGTCCGGCGAATATACCGTGAAAGCTGTACGTCCGACCGATGCGGAAACAGTTTCGACGTTCGGAGAGGTGCCCGAAAGCGGCATGCGGAAAACGGTAATAACACGTGCCGGAGGATTTGCACTTCTTCACATATGCACGCGTATCACGTACGAGCGTGCGGATATGCTGTTTATAACCGAGCACGAGGTGAGCCCGTTTTTCGCCTCGCGTACACGGGCGTTCTTTATCAGCGGGCTTATCTCAGCCGTGCTCGCGCTGCTTTGTGCGGGCTTTATTTCGTACAAACTCAGCAAAAACGAAAAAACGCTTGATTCTCTGACCGAATCTCTCGAACGGTCGGAAAATGAAGCGAAAAGGCTCAAAACGGTCGCGGACGGCAGAAAGCAGTTTGTCGACAGTCTTGCACACGAGCTTAAAACCCCGCTTACGTCCATTCTCTGCTTCGCCGACCTTCTGCGGATAAAAAAGAACGTAAGCGAAAGCGAGAGAATCGAGTATTCGGGGATTATCGTTGACGAGGCACGGAGAATCCGCGGACTTTCGTCGAAGCTGCTCGAGCTTGCCGTTGCCGAAAACGGTGAGCTTGACCTTGAGAAAACGTCCGTTGCCGACATACTGACGGAAGCGGCTGCGGTGCTCTCTCCCGCGCTTGAAGCAAAAGGCATCAAGCTTATAACGGAGTTTGAGGACGGAACCGTACTCTGCGACAGAGAGCTGTTCAAATCACTGATATACAATCTCACCGACAACGCCGCGAAAGCGTCGGAGGCGGGTCAGTCGGTCCGGCTGCAAAGCAAAGCCGAGCCTAACGGTATCGTCATCACGGTAAAGGACGAGGGTATCGGAATGACCGCCGACGTACTTCGCAAAATATCGGCACCGTTCTATATGGCGGACAAATCGCGCTCGCGCAAGGCGGGCGGCGCCGGACTCGGGCTCTCGCTCTGCGTTGAAATAGCACGCCGTCACGGTGCACGAATTACCATGAAAAGCCGTCCCGGTAAGGGTACGTCGGTCTTCCTGACGGTACCGTACGGAGACGCGGAGGCGGAGCTGTGAAAAAGACCATAATACCGGCGATAGCCGCTGCTGCCGTGCTCGTTCTGTTCCCCGCCGTTATGTTTCTGTGCGGCAGACTTTTACCTGCCGGGGGCACGGAATGCACGGAATACACGGGACCCTTTACCGATACGGTACCGAGGGTATCATACGCCGAAAAAGCGTTCCGGGAGATTTTCGGTTACAGTGAATACGTCCCCGATGAGGGTTACGAAGCTTACCCGGGTAGCTACGTATTCAGCCTGTGTGAAGGGTATATAGGCTTCGGCGGCGCATTCACGCCCGGAACAGTATCCCACGACGGAAACTTTACTACCGTTTCGGATTCGGTATACGTGCTTGACAGCGGCGACACCTATCACATTGACGCAACCTTTACGAACGACAGTCTTATGACGTTCGATGCACGTCCCGCGCAGGGCAAAGAAATGCCCGCCGACAGAATAAACTGCGTTTATAACCGTACGCTGCACGAAATAGAATTTATTGCCGCAATACAAGAAGCAACGGCCGACAATGAGCTTGCGACATTCCTCGGAACTGCGGATTTCGGTGTTTCCGGTTACGGCTTTGAGAACGGAGAAATGTTATATCTTACCTCGGATTTATCCGATTTTATTGCTCGCTCCGAGGTCATCGCGGGATATTCCGAGGGGTCGCTGTATTTTGCCTTCAATTCTCCCGACGGCAGAGTGCT
>JAZUGD010000205.1:0-7701 GCA_045641025.1 Eubacteriales bacterium | reverse complement strand
AGGGTGATACTCCGGACGGAGACATTCATACCGCAACGATTAAGTACTCTGCAGATGCAAACTACACGTTTGATATCTCATACACCGACGAGGCAAAGAACGATAACGAAGGTATTGACTGCGGTGATTCTGAATATCCTTATGAATTCACCGTGGACAAGACCGCTCCTACCGGTACCGTCAGCGCAGCTGCAAAGGTCAATGCCGATAATGAGTATAAGAAAACTTACGACGCACCCGTCGGCGACAAAACTGCAGATCTTAAGTTCGGTTTGTGGTCGAACATTGGCATTGCAATAACCGAAACGCACGACGACGTTACTTCTCCCGTTGCGTCGGTAGAATACTACAAGGACGTTGCGACGGAAGCGGACGGCGTTACGAAATCGCTTACCAAAACGGAACTTGACAAAGTATCCGGCTGGACCGCATTTGCAGACTTCACTGTAACGCCTAATGAGCAGTGCGCGGTTTACCTGAAGATAACCGACGCAGCAGGCAACTATACCTATTACAGAACCGAGGGCCTTATCGCCGACAGCGAAGAGCCTGTTGAGGAGAAAATAGCACCTGAAATTACCGTGAATCCCGAGCAGCCCGTCAACGGTATTTACAACGGTAACTTTGACGTTGACGTTACCGTAAAAGATCCCGAAGTAGGCGGCACTTATTCGGGTCTTAAGGAGGTTACCTACGAGATAAAGAATATGGGCGAGGTAACCGAGAGCGGTACTCTGTATGTATTCGATATGGAAGACCCCGCACAGGCAGACCTCCTTCAGGAAAAGAGCTGGAAGATTACCGTTGACAGCGCACTCAACAACAGCAACGACGTTGAGATAATCGTATATGCAACCGATAACGTCGGCAACTCTTCGGATGCTTCGGCTTCCGTTATGGTGGACGTTACCGCTCCGACCATCAGCGTTGCATACGACAACAACACGCCTGACAGCGCGTCCTTCTTCAAGGAGAACCGTACCGCGACCGTAAACGTATACGAGCGTAACTTCGACCCCGACGGAGTTAAGGTTACCGTGACCAACACCGACGGAGTCATTCCGACGGTTTCCGCATGGACCTCGACCGCAGGCACCGGCAACGGTGACGATACCGTATGGACCGCATACATCGTATACGACGCCGACGGCGATTACACCTTCGCCATCGACTGCACCGACCTTGCAGGCAACAAATGCGGCGGCGTAGACTACGGCGCAAGCGTACAGCCTACCGAATTTACCATAGACAAGACCCTTCCCGTTATAGGTGTTGCATATGATAACAACAACGCTTTGAACGGCAACTACTTCAAGGAAGCACGTACCGCAACCATTGTTATCACCGAGCACAACTTCAGCGCTGACCGTGTAACCGTTACCGTAACCGCAACCGACGACGGTGCCGCTGCTCCCGCGCCCGTACTCGGCGGCTGGACCGGAAACGGCGACGTACATACCGCTGTAATATCCTACCCCGGCGACGCTCTCTACACGTTCGATATCGCATATACCGACCTTGCGGGCAATGCCGCTGCCGATTATGCTCAGGATACGTTCTATGTAGACAAGACTGCGCCTGTCATCAACATCACCGAAGTTACGGATAAGACTCCTTATGCCGGTGATATCGCTCCCGTAGTCGAATACTCCGATACCAACTTCGATTTCACCAACACAGCGATTACTCTTACCGGTGCAAACCGCGGAGAAGTCGAGCTTCTCGGTACACTTGAGGATATTCACAACGGTAAGAGATTCACCTTTAATAACTTCAAGGAAGAAAAGGATATCGATGATATCTACACTCTTACTGTAAGGCTTACCGATAAGGCCGGCAACAGCACCGAAAAGAGCGTTACCTTCTCCGTTAACCGTTTCGGCTCCGTTTATACTCTCAGTGAGTCCGCGGCAGAAATCAACGGTACGTATATGAAGGAACCCATTGACATAATTCTCTCCGAGACCAATGCAAACAAGCTGAAGAATATCAAGATTACGATGTTCAAGAATACTACAGCTGTTGAGCTTAAAGAGGGAACCGATTACAAGGTTGAAGTAACCGGCGGTAACGGCGAATGGTATCAGTACACCTACACCGTATATAAGGATAACTTCGCTGATGACGGTACGTACTCACTGACTCTCCACTCCGAGGACGAAGCCGGCAACGTAGCCGAGAACACCATCGATACTAAGAGAACTTCGGTTGAATTCGGTATTGACAGCACGGCTCCTATCATAAGTGCGAACAACCTCGAAAGCGGAAAGACTTACGCACAGGAAAGCCTGACCGTTGAAATTTCCGTGAACGATAACCTTCGCCTCAGCTCCATCGAAGTATACCTTGACGATTTCGCAAAGGTATATAAGAGCTGGAACGCCGAAGAGATTGAGCAGATACTCAAAGAAAACGGTGAGTTCACGTTCGACGTTGACGGACAGTCGACCAGAGCTCACAAGGTCAGATTGGTATGTACCGACGCAGCAGGCAACGTTACGAGTGAAGAAATCACCGATTTCTACGTAACCACGAATCTCTGGGTACGTTACTACAACAACAAGGGACTGTTCTTCGGTTCCATCGGCGGAGTAGTAGCACTCGCAGGTCTCATAATTTTCCTTATCGTAAAGAAAAAGGACAAGGATGAGGACGAGGAAAAAGCGTAATTGACCGATGAAAGGTGCGGCTTTCCATGACAGCCGCACCTTGTCAGTCGAAAACGGGATTTTTCAAATATACATAAAACGGTCTTGTTTCCGGAGAAATCGTGCTTACGGAGATGTCTGTTGACAGGTCACATACAGACGAGACTCCCTGAAGCGTTGACACGGTATATTAAGACAGTTGAGATTACCGGAAAGCATCCAGGACGGAAGTTTTCCGATTATAAAAGAAAAGGAAAAAATCATGAAGAAAAAAGTGCTTGCATTAGTGATGGCTCTCGTTCTTGCAATTCCGGCGTTTGTCATCAGCGTTTCCGCAGAGGACATAGTCATAAACGCTACCAATTTCCCCGATGATGAACTCAGGAACGTGGTGCTTGAACAGGCTGACGTTGACAAAAACGGTAAGCTTTCCGAGGCTGAGCGCAGCAGTATCAAATCGATAACCCTGAGATCTATTTCCAACGTAAAGGGTATAGGCTATTTTGCGAATATCGATTGGCTTGATATCGCAAATTCGCCCGTTACCACCATAGATTTGTCCAAATTCACGAAGCTTCAATATTTTTACGGAAGCGGTACCAAGCTCGAAAGCCTTGATTTTTCGCACAATCCGCTGCTTGAATATGCCGGCTGCGGTATCGAAACGCTTAAATCCGTTAAAGCCACGAACAATCCGAAGCTTGAATCGTTGTACGTTTCAGGTGCCAAGAATTTGACGACTCTTGACGTTTCGGGAGCTGCCGGACTGAAGACGCTTAATATCGCCTCAACCGGGCTGAAGACAGTCAATCTTTCCAAAAACACCGCTCTTGAATCACTTGGCGCATCATACAGCGCACTGACGGCGATAGACGTATCAAAGAACACAAAGCTGATAGACCTCGACCTTGACGCCGTTACTTTGAGCTCGGTTAACGTAACCGCAAACACCGCTCTTGAAACCCTTTCCCTGTATAAGACCGGGATCAAAAGTATTGACGTGACAAAGAACACGAAACTGAAAAAACTTGATGTCAGCTCAAATGCTCTGTCATCTCTCGACTTGTCGAAGAATACGGCTCTGGAATATTTGTACTGCTATAGCAATACTCTGAGTAAGCTTGACGTGTCTCACAACACCGCGCTTCAAAGACTGTACTGCAATTCAAACGCACTCGCGACTCTTAACCTTACCAAAAACACCGCTCTTGAAGATCTGGATTGTGATAATAACGTTTTGACTTCTCTGAACGTTGACGGATGCAAGAAGCTGAAAACGTTGTCCTGCGCCAACAATAAACTGACGTCTCTCAACGTAAAGACGTGTACCGTTCTCGATTCTCTGGTGTGCAACAATAATTCTCTCACCGCGCTCGACGTTTCGGCAAATACCGCTCTTACCTATCTGTCGTGTTCGAGCAACTCTCTGACCGCACTCGACCTTTCAAACAACACCAAGCTTGAAACGCTTTATTGCGGCAGTAATAAGCTCAAGACTCTTAACGTCAAAAAGTGCGGTATGCTTGAATATATCTCGGCGAATTACAATGAATTGACCTCGCTTGATATCTCGAGAAACTTTAAACTTGAATCGTTATTTACCACCGATAACGAAATTGCCGAAATAGACATACGTCCTACAAAGGTTGCTCTTGATGAATACAATACTGTATACGTCGGATACCGTACGAGCGGCGGAACCGTCACTCTTACGATGACGAAGCAGCAGAAGGAATTCTACGATAAGAAATGGGCAACCAGTATCAGCAACAAGAACGTCAACGTTGTTGTAAAACCCGTTGACGGAGACGTAAACGACGACGGAAAGGTAACCATCAGTGACGTCACCGCTATGTTGAAATTCATTGCAAACTGGGGCAACACGCTGACCGGTCAGCCTGACGTCAATAAAGACGGAAAGGTAACCCTCAGTGACATCACGCTTATGCTTAAATACCTGGCCGGTTGGGACGTTACCCTCGGCTGACAACCGTAAATAAATCACAGTTAAAAATCGCCCGTGACGGTATCTGCCGCCGCGGGCGATTTTTTGTGCACCTGTGGCTGTTTATTCTCCACTTGCAAAAATTATCATTATATGGTATAATTTATAATTACAAAAGAAAAAATCACACGGAGGTATATCCGATGGCAAACAGACCACACAGCAGAGGAAAGACAACGGGCACGGGCTCCGCGGGCGTAAGCCACGGCGGCGGAGTCGGTTTCGGCGGACGCGTAGGCTCCGGCGGACGTCCGGCGGGCGGCGGTGCACCGACGGGCGGCGGAGCGCCTGCAGGCGGAAACGGAGGAGGACCCGTTCGCGCCGGCGGACCGAAGCTCAGCCTTAAGTCCATACTTGTCATAGCCGCCATCGTAATTGTCGGCTTCATAATTCTCCGCAGCTGCGGAGGCTCGATTCTTCCGAACATAAGTGATATCGGAGGCGACGATCCCGGAACGGGCAGCTTCCCGATAGTCAGCAACAACACCGTCGGTGCGGATACGTCCGCATCGTACTCGAAGCCCGATTATTCCGTTTCCTCCCTTGCGCGTGCGAAGAGAGTCACGCCCGTCGGAAACGGTGAGGACAAAGTTAACGTCATGATTTACATGTGCGGTACCGACCTCGAGTCGAAGCACGGCATGGCGACCTCCGACCTCAAGGAAATGATGAAGGCGACCATCGGCGACAACGTCAACGTCATCGTCATGACCGGCGGCTGCAACAAGTGGCAGAACAACGAGATTTCCTCGTCCAAGAACCAGATTTACAGAGTAAAAACGGGCGGGCTTGAGCGCCTCGAAAAGGATTTCGGCACGGCGGCAATGACTGACCCCGCAAACCTCACCAAATTCGTAAAATACTGCTCCGACAGATACGATGACGCCACGAGAAACTTCCTCATCCTGTGGGACCACGGCGGCGGAACGGTATCCGGCTTCGGCTACGACGAGAAGAACTCAAGTACCTCGTCGATGACGCTCCCGAAGATAGCGCAGGCGCTGAAGAACGCCGGCACGAAGTTCGATTTCATCGGCTTTGACGCGTGCCTCATGGCAACGCTTGAAACCGCGCTCGTATGTAATGACACTGCGGACTACCTCATCGCCTCCGAGGAAACGGAGCCAGGTACCGGCTGGTACTACACCAACTGGCTGACCGAGCTGTCGGGCAACACCTCGATTTCCACCGTTGACCTCGCGCAGACGATAATCGACGATTTCGTCGGCTCGTCCTGCTCCGCACAGCGCGGCGCAAAGGTAACCCTGTCGCTCATCGACCTTGCCGAGCTTGAGGGCACCGTACCGAAGACGTTCAATAAGTTCGCATCAGCAACCGCGGAGGTTATCGAATCCGGCAACTATAAGGGAATAACCGACGCGAGAGCAAGCGTGCGTCAGTTCGCACAGGACAGCCAGATCAACCAGGTCGACACCGTCGACCTCGCAAACCGTATCGGCTCCTCCGAGGCAAAGGCGTTCTCCGAGGCACTTCGCGGATGCGTTAAGTACAACAAGACGACCATCTCGAACGCATACGGCCTCAGCATTTATTTCCCCTATGAAAACACCAGCTCCATGAAGGCGGTTACCGCGGCTTACGACAGCATCGACATGGACGACGAGTACACCGACTGCATCAAGTCGTTCGCCAGCCTTAACCTCGGCGGCAGCATCCTCGGCGGAGCATCACAGCTTACCGGAGGCCTCGGCAATATCGGCGGCGACCTTCTCGGCTCGCTTCTCTCGTCCTACGTTTCCTCCGGCTCCTCGACCTCGCCCGTAGCGGCTCTCGCAGGCAGCTTCCTCGGCGGCGGCTCCGCGTCCTCTGCCGGTAGCTCGCTCGACCTCGGAAGCATCATGTCTCTCCTCGGAGGCTTCTCCGGACGCTCCATGCCCGAGGAACTCGACTGGGTAGACACCGAGCTTATCGCGGATAACGCAAAGTCCATTGCCGAAAACTTCCTTGACCCCGAGCGTATCACCGTAACCGAAAAGGACGGCAAGCAGGTGCTCGAGCTGACCGACGAAGAATGGGAGCTCGTTCAGACGGTTGAGCTCAACGTCTTCGCCCGTGACGGTGAAGGCTACGTTGACCTCGGACTTGACAACACCTTCGAGTGGCTCGACGATAACTCCATCGACCTCACCTATGACGGAACGTGGCTCACGCTGAACGGCAACGTATGCTCATATAATCTCGTCTCCGACACCGAGCGTGCCGACGGCACGTGGATTACCGAGGGATGCATCCCCGCAATCCACAACGGAGAGCCCGTAAATCTCCGCGTCGTATTCGACGAGAAGAACTGCCCCGAGGGAATGGTTACCGGCGCATACCCGCAGTATGACGACGGTACAGACGTCTTCGCAAAGGGTGAGATTCAGATAAAAGAAGGCGACAAGATACAGCTTGTCTGCGACTACTACAACCTCGACGAGACCTTCGACGGCTCGTATACCTTGGGCAAACAGTTCAAGGTTCCCGCAAGCGGACTCGAGCTTGTAAACCTCAAGCTTGACGTTGAAGAGGTCGCGGTATCCTACCGCATCACCGACCGCTTCGACAATCACTTCTGGCTCGTAGTTGACTGATAAAAAAGCCTCCCGCATATGCCCGGTGTTCTTAAGGACAGTAGTTCAAAAGCACGGGCATTGGCGAGGCAAAAGAGATACCGAGATTAGCAGAAATGCTTTTCTCGGTATCTCTTTTTTTGTGGAAGGATGCCAAATACATTTGGCCGGCTTTCTTCATTATGAAAGCGTTTTTTCTCGCTTTTCCTTTGTTTTCCTCTGCTTTTCTTCCATATCAAGGCTGCCAAAGGTTGCAAAAGAAGAATGCCAAGCAAAGCAAATTTGGCATCCTTCCTTTTTATAATCCGCACATTCGATTTATCTGCTTATTTCCACTAAAATAAAGGTGAAATCAAAAACAGGGGGTCGAAAGGCTATGAAAACAAAGCGGAAATACTTCTATCTGGACGATTTTGAGCACAGGTTATTGGTCGGGTGTCTTATGACGGCTCGGAACAAGTACATTCACGAGGAC
>JAZUGD010000204.1:0-4378 GCA_045641025.1 Eubacteriales bacterium | reverse complement strand
CACGCTTACGCGAGTGGTATTCCGGAAACTATTGGAATCAAACCATGCACAACGCTGTCGTTCTATTGTATTGCAAGTTTGCCAAACGCGTTGTGCTCAGCGAATTTTTCAACAGAAAAATTCGCGTGGTTTTTCTTCATTGCTTTGAGGAGTGTGGCAAGAACTCCACGAGAATCGAACCATGCACAACGCTAAAGTATTACGAGATTATAAGTTTATCGGACGCGTTGTGCTCAGCGATTTTTCGCAGAAAAATTCGCGTGGTTTTTCTTCATGGTAGTTCCGTCAATACCGCTCGCTTACGCGAGTGGTATTCCGGAAACTATTGGAATCGAACCATGCACAACGCTGTCGTTCTATTGTATTGCAAGTTTGCCAAACGCGTTGTGCTCAGTGAATTTTTCGACAGAAAAATTCGCGTGGTTCGATTCCGTGGAGTTTCGCCAAAAAGAAAGACACGCCGATGGCGTGTCTTTCTTTTTGGTGGAGACAATTGGAATTGAACCAATGACCCCTTGCATGTCAAGCAAGTACTCTAACCAGCTGAGCTATGCCTCCGTACCTGTGACATTATATCATAAGGATTTTGAAAAAGCAAGGCTTTTTATAAATTCATTTCTCTTTCCCCGTAAGGAAACGGTAAGCCTCGTTATATTCTCTCTTTGCCGCGAGAGCTTTTGGAGATTCGGGCGACGAGGTAAGCTTTGCGCGGAGCATGACGTTTTTCGGAGTATCCTCCGGGTCGATAAATTCGACGACGTCGACGCGGTAGCCCTCGGAGCGGAGATAAAGTGCGCGGAGCGCGTCGGTTGCGGCGGCACACAGCTTCTGTTTAAGCACGGAGTGCTCCGCGATAAAGCCGAGTACGGGAGATTCCAAGTTGTTAAAAAGCTCGTGATGGCAGCACGGCGTGGAAAGCACGGAGCGTGCCTTGCTTCTTACCGCGAAATCGAGCACCATATCGGTGGCGACATCGCAGGCGTGAAGCGATACTACCATATCGGGCACAAACGGCGGCTCATAGCCGTTAATATCGGCGCAGACGAACGTCATTCCGTCAAAGCCGCATTCTTCAGCAGCGGCGGATACGTCGTCTATAACGCTTTTCTTGAGATCGACGCACAGCATCTCGCACTTCTTCCCCAACGTCTCGGTTACGACGTAGTAAAGCGCGAAGGAGAGATAGCTCTTACCGCAGCACATATCGGCGATTTTTACGGTGTCGCCGAGCTTGAGGGACGAGAGCATATCGACGGCATATTCGGAGAAGCGATTTATCTGACGGTATTTCGCTCTCTTTTTGTCGTGCACGCGTCCGGTTTTGTCGGACACGCCGAGCACGGCGAGAAAAGGAGCGGATTCGGGAACGATATATTCTTTCTCTCTGTCGTTGCCGCGGACGGGCTCGCTGCCGCCGGAGGCGAGCGCATCGGTGAGCGCCTTCGGGCAAAGCAGAGTCTCTTTTCCCTTTTTGGAAATCATGAGTGAAGCGGCGCTGTCTCCCGCGTGGAGCTCGGCACGGCGGTAGCCTGCGTCTATGAGGGCACAAACCGTGCTCTCGACGTCACAGAGCGCCTTATTTTCGTGTTTGAGTCTTCCCTCGGTAAGGAAATACTCAAGCTGCAAAACGACGTTTCCGGATACCGTACGCAGTTCTCCGCGTATCTTCGATGCTTCGGTATCGGACGCAGGCGACGAGAAGGTCACACAACGCAGAGCGGAAGACTTCGCTCCCGCCGTGACGAGAGAGGCGAACTTACGGGCGTTATCACTCGCCATCGTCTTCACCCTCGTCCGCAGGTTCTTCTTCCTTCTTCTTCGATTTGAAGGATACCTGCGATTCCTCGCCCTTATAGATTCTCCTGAGGTTTCCTCTGTGAAGCCATACGACGAGAATCATCATGAGGAGTGCGATTATCGTGACTATCGGAGGCATACGGTAAATGACTCCTGCCTCGGGAGTCGAGCCGAGGACGTTCATTCTCCTGAACAGAAGCGGGAACAGGAACATACAGGTGACTGAGCCGAGGGATATGTATTTCGTCCACCATACGAGGAGAACGAAGCACGCGAGAAGCATAAGGAATACTCTCCAGTCAAGGCAGAGTATAGCCGCCGCGGCAACTGCCACTCCCTTGCCGCCCTTGAAGCCGTAGAAGCACGGGAAGGCGTGACCGAGCATACAGAAAAGTGCCGCCGTGAAGCCTCCGATACCGCCGAGGAGCGCAAGCCCGAGGCAGACGGAAACCACGGATTTCATGAAGTCGCCGACGAAGGTGAGTGCGGCGGTACCGCGGCCGTAGGTGCGGAGCATATTGGTGGAGCCCGCGTTGCCGCTTCCCTTTGTGCGGATATCCTCGTGGTACTTGTATTTCGATATGATTATGCCGAAATTGAGGCAGCCGAGAAGATACGCGACGACGGCGCATCCCGCAAGCACGGCGAGAAACGCGGGAAGATGAAGCCTGTCACCGAAGAAGCCCGCGTAATAGATTTTATCCATCATTCGTCATCGTCTCCTTTTTGTCTGACTACGAGTCTTATGGGAGTTCCGCGGAAGCCGAAGGTCGTGCGGAGCTGGTTTTCGATATATCTCTGATACGAGAAATGGAACAGCTCGGCGCTGTTGCAGAACGCAACGAACGTAGGCGGCGCGACGGAGGTCTGCGTCATATAGTAAATCTTGAGTCTTCTGCCCTTATCCGACGGGGGCTGAACTCTTGCGACGGCATCCGCAAGGACGTCGTTGAGCATACCCGTGGAAATACGGAGAAGCGACTGCTCGTAAACGTAATTGATGTGCTCGAAAAGCTTGGTGACTCTCTGACCCGTCATTGCGGAGATAAAGAGAATCGGTGCATAGGTCATATATCCGAGGGAGTCGTATATCTTCTTCTCGAATTCCTTGGTGGTGTTATTGTCCTTATCGACGATATCCCACTTGTTTACCACGATAATCGAGGGCTTGCCCGCCTCGTGAGCGATACCCGCGATTTTCTCGT
Source organism: Eubacteriales bacterium (assembly GCA_045641025.1). Taxonomy (GTDB): domain Bacteria; phylum Bacillota; class Clostridia; order Oscillospirales; family CAG-272; genus UMGS1312. The sequence goes on along the minus strand of JAZUGD010000204.1, from coordinate 1,376 downwards.
CCTGCTCGGTGATGCCGACGGAGCCGTCTATCATTATAACGCAGACGTTCGCCCTCTCCACCGCCATTTTGGCGCGGAGAACGCTGTACTTCTCCACTCTGTCGTCTACCCTGCTCTGACGGCGGATTCCCGCCGTGTCGATGAAGTTGTATTTACCGAATTCGTTATCGCATTTGGTGTCTATCGCGTCGCGAGTTGTACCCGCGATGTCGGAAACTATAAGACGCTCGCTGCCGAGGATTCTGTTGATGAGCGACGATTTACCCGCATTCGGCTTGCCTATTACGGCGACGCTTATGCGGTCGTCCTCCTCTTCGGTTTCGTCCTGTTCGGGAAGTGCGTCGATCACCGCGTCGAGAATATCTCCCGAGCCCGAGCCGTGGAGCGCAGAGAGCGCGATAGGGTCGGCGTCGAAGCCGAGCTCGTAAAACTCGTAGAACGTCGGGTCGACGTCGCCGATGCGGTCAGCCTTGTTGATGCACGGAATGACAGGCTTGCCGCTCTTTTTGAGCATTACGGCGATGTCGAGATCGTCGGCAAGGAGGCCCGTGCGGATGTCGCACATAAAGAGAATTACGTCGGCGGTGTCTATCGCTATCTGCGCCTGATCTCTCATTTTGCGGAGAATTATATCGTCGGTCTTGGGCTCGATACCGCCCGTGTCGATGACGATAAAGGTGCGGCCTCTCCATTCGGTCTCACCGTAGATTCTGTCTCTCGTGATACCGGGGGTATCCTCGACAATTGCGCGTCTTTCCCCGATAAGCTTATTGAAAAGCGTGCTCTTGCCCACGTTGGGGCGTCCTACTATTGCTATTACCTGCTTTGCCATATCTGTTATCCTTTACGTTTACTCCGTTACGGAGGCTGCCGAAACGCATCCTTCAAGCTCTGCAAGCGGTGCGTCAAACGCCGCGTAGCCGCCCGCCGAGGCGGCGACCTCGGCGACTATGCCGAATTTGCCGTCCGACGTTATATAAAAGTCGGGATATATGCCGTAGTCCTCACGCCACGTGCGCGTGACGTCGTCGGGCGATACCTCGCCGGTCACGTCAAAGCCGTACGACTGAGTGAACGCACCTTCGGCGAATTTTGCCTTGAGCCCGTCAAGGTCACGAATCACGGCATCTCCGGCATAAACCGTACCGTCTTCGGGGGATACGTTGACGGTATACGCAAATCTCTCCTCGCCGCCGTGACCGTTTGAATAATAACCGGCAATAAAGGCGGAAACGAGCTTTTCGTTCTCATACAGTACGTCGCAGTCCGTTATCTCGTAAACGGAGCCCTGCTCGGTTTCCTGCACCGTTTTTCTGTACTTTCTCTGTACGATATCCCTGACCGATTCGTTGAACTGCGGATGGCTGTCCTCATCA
>JAZUGD010000203.1:0-3718 GCA_045641025.1 Eubacteriales bacterium | reverse complement strand
TTCGCGAATCGGGTGCGGACTTCTGCATCGGCGGGGCGTGCTACCCCGAGACTCACACGGAGAGCACCGACAGAGCCGAGGACATCCGTCACCTCAAGGAAAAGGTTGACGCGGGCTGCGATTTTCTCACGACGCAGATGTTCTTCGACAACAACCTGCTTTACAGCTTCCTCTATAAAATCCGCGAGGCGGGAATCACCGTTCCCGTCATTCCCGGCATCATGCCGATAACCAACGCAAACCAGATAAAGCGTGCGATAGAGCTTTCCGGCTCGTTTATGCCGCAGAGATTCCTGTCTCTCGTAGACCGCTTCGGCACCTCTCCCGAGGCAATGAAGCAGGCGGGCATAGTTTACGCGACCGACCAGATAATCGACCTTTACGCGAACGGAATCCGCAACGTGCACGTTTACACGATGAACAAGCCGGACGTCGCCGCAAAGATACAGAGCGACCTCTCCGCCATTCTAGGCTTATGACCTCTCCCGTATTTACGGTAAAGGTCGAACTGCCGCCGGTTTGCACGGGCGAGGTGCTCCGCTACGCGGGATGCGCGGGTGCGGAAGAATACCTGCCGCTCGTGCACGAATGCGCCGCTGAGCTTGCACCGCTCCTTCGTCCCGCGGTATGCGCCGCGGTCACGGACGTAAAAATCGACGGGGATACCGTCGATTTGTCGTTTACGAAAGTGCGCTCCGCCGCTCTTGCGAAAAACCTTGCGGGATGTACCGGCGCAGTGATTTTTGCCGCGACCGCAGGGCTTGCCCCCGACCGTGCCTCCGAGCTTTACGGCAGACGCATGCCCGCGCGCGCGCTGTTCTGCGATGCCGTGGGAAGCGAAAGAGTTGAGGCGCTGTGCGACTCGTTCGTTTCGTTTTTCGAGCGGGAGAGAGGAGTCGCCCTCCGTCCGCGCTTCAGCCCCGGCTACGGTGACGTGCCGCTTGAGGTGCAGAAGGACTTCTTTGCCCTGCTCGACTGTCCGAGAAAAATCGGGCTTACGCTTAACGCGAGTCTTATGATGACTCCCACGAAATCAGTTACCGCGATTGCGGGAATAATAAACTGAAAGGTACCCTTATAAATGACCGTACTTGAACTGCTCAGCCGCTCCCTTATCCGTCTTGACGGCGGTACGGGAAGCCTGCTTCAGGCCGCAGGGCTTCGCCCCGGTGAGCCGTCCGAAAACTGGACGCTCTCTCACCCCGAGGTACTGACCGATATACACAAACGCTACTATGACGCGGGCTCGAACGCGGTATGCACCAACACGTTCGGCGTGAACGGACTCAAATATACCGAAGACGAGGTCGTCTCCTTTGTACGTGCGGCGGTAGACAACGCACGCCGTGCCGCAGACGCGAGCATAAACAAGGGAGAGAAATTCGTCGCACTCGATATAGGCCCTCTCGGACGCATGCTCTCCCCGTTCGGAGATTTGTCTTTTGAGGAAGCCGTTGCCGCTTTTGCCGTAACCGTCAGAGCGGGTGCGGACGCGGGCGCGGACTTCATCTTTATCGAGACGATGAACGACGGGCTTGAAACGAAGGCGGCGCTTCTCGCCACAAAGGAGAACTCCTCCCTTCCCGTATTCGTGTCTAATGCATACGGTGAGGACGGCAGACTCATGAGCGGTGCCTCCCCCGAGGCGATGATTGCCCTTCTCGAGGGCATGGGCGCGGACGCCGTGGGCGTTAACTGCTCGCTCGGTCCGGACGCGCTTGCTCCCGTTGTGAGAGAATATCTTAAATATGCATCCGTTCCCGTAATAATGAAGCCGAACGCCGGCATGCCCGAGGTACGTGACGGACGTACCGTTTATAACGTATCCCCCGCGGACTTTGCCGCAAGCGTTGCGTCCCTCGTGTGCGAGGGCGTCTCCGTCATCGGCGGCTGCTGCGGTACGACCCCCGAATATATCGCCGCGCTTACCGAGGCGACGGCGGGTGCCGTGCCTCTCCCCATACGAAAGAAAAACCTGACCGTGATTTCCTCGGGAACTCACGCGGTATATATAAGCGATGACCCCGTTTTAATCGGTGAGAGAATCAACCCCACCGGAAAGAAGCGTTTCCGTCAGGCTCTCGCCGAGCACGACATGGGCTATATCCTCGGCGAAGGCGTTGCCGAGGAAAAGGCGGGCGTACACGTGCTCGACGTGAACGTCGGCACTCCCGGAATCGACGAGGCCGCCATGCTTGAGGAAACGGTACGCGAGCTTCAGGCAGTATGCTCCGTTCCGCTTCAGCTTGACACCTCCGACCCCGACGCGATGGAGCGCGCGCTCCGCGTATATAACGGCAAGGCGATGATAAACTCCGTCAACGGCAAACGCGAAAGCATGGATGCCGTTTTCCCGCTTGTTAAAAAATACGGCGGCGTTGTCGTTGCGCTGACGCTTGACGAGGACGGTATTCCCGAAACCGCCGAGGGCAGACTCGCCGTTGCAAAAAAAATTCTCGCCCGCGCAAAGGAATACGGCCTTTCCGAGAGCGATATGGTATTCGACCCGCTGACGCTGACCGTCAGCGCGGACAAGAACGCCGCCGCGGTCACGCTTGAGTCGCTTCGCCTTATAAAGAGCGAGCTCGGATGCCGCACGGTGCTCGGTGTATCCAACGTATCGTTCGGACTCCCCGCAAGAGAAAAGGTGACTGCCGCGTTCTTCGCGCTCGCGCTTGAGGCGGGACTTTCCGCCGCAATAATGAACCCGTTCTCGGACGCAATGTGCGACACCTACCACGCCTTCCGCGTGCTTCGCGGCTTTGACGAAAACTGTGCGTCGTATATCTCTTACGCGCAGGACGCAAAGCCCGCACAGACCACGCCCGAGACTGCAGTGAGCGGTATTCCCGCCCTCTCCGCCGCAGTTGAAAACGGACTCTGCGACGACGCGGCAAAGCAGGCAAAGGCGCTCCTTGCGGACACTCCCGCAATGACGCTTATAAGAGAAGGCATCATTCCCGCGCTTGACCGCGTGGGCAAGGGCTTTGAAGAAAAAACGGTATTCCTGCCCGGACTCCTTATGAGTGCGGAGGCGGCGGGCGCCGCCTTTGAGGTGATAAAATGCGCCTCGGCAAAGGACGCTTCCCCGAGAAACTTCCGCGTAATACTCGCGACCGTCAAGGGCGACGTTCACGATATAGGCAAGAATATCGTCCGTCTGCTCCTTGAAAACTACGGCTTTGAGGTCACCGACCTCGGACGCGACGTTGCGCCGGAGGAGATAGTCAAAGCGGCACTCGAAACGGGTGCGCCGCTCGTGGGACTTTCGGCTCTTATGACTACCACCGTGCCCGCAATGGCGGAAACGGTAAGACTCCTTCACGAAGCGGGAACAAAATGTAAAATCGTCGTAGGCGGTGCGGTGCTGACCGAGGAGTACGCCGCTTCAATCGGCGCGGACAAATACGCCGCGGACGCAATGGACACCGTACGCTACGCGGAGGCCTTGCAGAACTCATGAAGATACGCATCATAGGTGTGAGCGGGAGCGGTAAAACCCGTCTCGCAAACGAATTTTCGGAGGAATTTCACGTTCCTCACTACGACCTTGACGACCTCATATGGGATAACGCCTCGGGCACGTACGGCAAAAAGCGCGAGCCCGAAAAACGCGACGAAATACTCGGCCGCATTCTTGAAAAGGACGGCTGGATTATCGAGGGCGTGTACTACAAATGGTGCATGCAAACGTTCGAGGAGGCGGACAGAATATATC
>JAZUGD010000202.1:0-3458 GCA_045641025.1 Eubacteriales bacterium | reverse complement strand
CATAATAAAATGTTTTGCGGAGCAAAACTTCCATAACTCTGCACTCTGCACTCTGCACTCTGCACTCATCACTCTGCACTCATCACTCTGCACTCAAAAAGTTCTTGACTATCCGCGCACAATATGGTATAATACGTCCGTTTGAGGGAGTAGCCGGCGCAGAAATGCGTTGCATACCGGTCATCACGCCGCACACGCGGCCCGGCTTGCATTAAACGGCGAGACTCATGTATAACGGCACGCTATACTTGAGTTATCCCGAAACCTTTTACGGGTATGGCGTAAGCCGTATCCGGTTTTTTGTTTATATAAAAGGAAAAATATAAAAAGGAGTATTCATGAGATTCTACGACGTTGAAAAAGAAGAAGTTCTGAAGGAACTTGACTCAACCGAAGAAGGTCTTTCCTCCGCCGAGGCGGAAAAGAGACTTGAAAAGAACGGCAAGAACAAGCTTGCCGACGCGAAGAAGAAGCCGCTTATCCTGCGCTTCCTCTCTCAGCTTGCCGACCCGATGATTATAATCCTGCTTGCGGCAGCCGCCGTCAGCGGAGTGCTCGGCGTGGTAAACGGCGAGGGCTTTACGGACGTTATCATCATTCTCGCGGTCGTGCTCGTGAACGCCGTGCTCGGCGTATATCAGGAGAGCAAGGCGGAGCACGCGATAGAAGCGCTTCAGCAGATGAGCGCCGCCACGTCGAAGGTCATGCGTAACGGTAACGTAACGGTTATCCCGAGTGCGGACATCGTAGTCGGCGACGTCGTTATGCTTGAGGCGGGCGACGCGGTACCCGCGGACGGACGAATCATCCTCTGCGCGGGACTCAAGACCGAGGAGGCGGCTCTGACAGGCGAATCCCTTGCCGTTTCCAAAACCGCAGACGCCATCCCCGCGCCCGAGGAGGGCAAGGCGGTACCGCTCGGTGACCGCAAGAACATGGTATACATGGGCAGCACCGTCAGCTACGGCCGCGCCGTAGTCGTCGTAACCGCTACCGGCATGGATACCGAGATGGGTAAGATTGCCGACGCGCTCACCAAGGTCGTCGAGGGTGAAACTCCGCTTCAGAAGAAGCTCGGTCAGCTCTCGAAAGTACTCACCGTGCTCGTGCTCGCAATCTGCGTGGTCGTATTCGCCGTACAGATTATCAAGGCGGGCGGCTTCACGGGAGCCGAGCCCGTGCTCAACTCGTTCATGATAGCGGTCTCTCTCGCGGTTGCGGCTATCCCCGAGGGACTTGCCGCAGTCGTCACCGTCGTGCTTTCCATCGGCGTGACGAACATGTCCAAGAGAAACGCGATAATCCGCAAGCTCACCGCAGTGGAAACGCTCGGCTGCGCGCAGATTATCTGCTCCGATAAGACCGGTACTCTCACCCAGAACAAGATGACCGTCGTAGACTCCTTCGGCGAGGACGAGGAAAGATGTGCCGCGGGCATGGCACTCTGCTCCGACGCCGAGCTCGACCCCGACGGCAACGTCACCGGCGAGCCCACCGAGGCGGCTCTCGTCGCATGGGCGAACAAGCTCGGACTCCGCAAGCCCGTGCTCAAGGCGAACGCTCCCAGAGTCGGTGAGGCACCGTTCGACAGCCTCCGCAAGATGATGTCCACCGTTCACAAGACGGAGAACGGATATATCCAGTACACCAAGGGCGCACCCGATATGGTTATCGCCAAGTGCGCGTACTACCTGAAGGACGGCGTGTTCGTTCCGATGACCGAGGAATACCGCGCCGAGATAATGAGACAGAACAAGGCAATGGCAGACCGCGCGCTCCGCGTGCTCGCCTGCGCCGAAAAGCTTTATTCCGAGGAGCCCTCGTCGTACGACGCCGAAGGACTTGAGGACAGCCTCTGCTTCGTCGGACTCTGCGGAATGATAGACCCCATAAGACCCGAGGTCAAGGCGGCTATCGTAGAATGCCGCGAGGCGGGTATCCGTCCGATTATGATAACGGGTGATCACGTTGACACCGCCGTTGCAATCGCAAAGGAGCTCGGCATCCTTGGCGAGGGTCAGAGAGCCGTATCCGGCTCCGATCTCGACGAGATGAGCGACGAGGTGTTTGCAGAGGAGTTCAGAAACATCAGCGTCTATGCCCGCGTACAGCCCGAGCATAAGACGAGAATAGTCAACGCGTGGATTGACGCGGGCTACGTCACCGCCATGACCGGCGACGGCGTAAACGACGCTCCGTCAATCAAGACCGCCGACATCGGCGTCGGCATGGGCATCACCGGCACCGACGTTACGAAGGGCGTCGCCGACATGGTGCTTGCGGACGATAACTTCGCAACGATAGTCGGCGCGGTTGAGGAAGGCCGCCGCATCTACGACAACATACGCAAGGCGATACAGTTCCTCCTCGGCTCGAACATGAGCGAGGTGCTGTGCGTATTCTTCGCATCCCTCCTCGGCTTCACCATCCTGAAGCCCGTTCACCTTCTCTGGATTAACCTCGTGACCGACTGCTTCCCCGCGCTCTCCCTCGGCATGGAAAAGGCTGAGCCCGGCGTCATGAAGCACAGCCCGCGCAGCTCGAAGGACGGTATCTTCGCAAACGGCATGGGCGTTGATATAGTATATCAGGGCGTGCTCGTTACCCTCCTCGTATTTGCATCGTACTTCATCGGCATGTTCATCGAAAACGGTTCGTTCGGCTTGATGGAAAGCGGCCACGGTATGACCATGGCGTTCCTCACGATGTCGATGGCAGAGATATTCCACAGCTTCAATATGCGCTCGCAGAGAGGCTCTCTCTTCGGCATCAAAAATATCAACCTGGCGCTCGTCGCCTCCGCAGTCGGCGCACTTATTCTTACCACCGCCGTATGCGAGATTCCTTTCCTCGCGACCGCCTTCGGCTTCACCGAGGTAGGACTTACCGAGTATGCGATAGCAATCGGTCTCGGCTTCTGCGTAATTCCCGTAGTAGAGCTTGTAAAGCTTATCCAGCGCGCAGTAAAGAAATAAAAACAAAACGAAAAGACCGCCGCACGGCGGTCTTTTTTGCGTCAAATAGGAATTTGTCGAAGTAATTCGGAATGGCATTGTTTGCCGTTGGCAAACTCGAAGGGTTTAGGCGAAGCCTAACACCCATTTCACCGAAGGTGAACAACCACGGAATTGCGGAATTGGGCAAATGATATGTCTGTCTGCATAATGAACGGTTCGCGATAAAGCCTTCCCATGATTTCCTAACGCAAGCGTTAGGGGTCAGGTGGATTTTGCGAGGTTTACCGAGCACAAGACGGATGAGTAGTAATGTACAGACTAACTAACCGTCTATAGATTTGCTTGTATCAACTACTCATTCGTCATCCACCGCTACGCTCGGATGCCACCTGACCCCTTTCGCCACGCGAAAGGAAATCAAGGGAAGGCTTGGGTTTGCGTTTGCTTAAAGTAAGCTTACAGACAAAAAATACAACCTCTGAATGCTGAATGCTGAAAACT
>JAZUGD010000201.1:0-1697 GCA_045641025.1 Eubacteriales bacterium | reverse complement strand
CGCGCGCATCCCGAACTTGTCGAGAGCGCAATAAACCGCGTCCGCGCCGTAATCTATCGCGTATTTAAGCTTTTCGGGGTTTCCCGCGGGCGATAAAAGCTCGGGAACTTTCTTATCCTTCATAGGTCCCTTCTTCAATTGCTTTGTTGTCCTTCTTTACCTGAACGACGTTGCTTTCGTGCGCGCTCGCCGTGGCGGCGTAATAGGTCTTTCCGGCGTTGTTCGAAACGAAGAAATAAGCGTTAATCTCTTTTCCGTTCTTGTTAAGCGGAGCGGAGGGGAACATCGTCGCCGAAAGCGCGTCGTAGCCGGGGTTGCTTATCGCTCCCGGAGGCAATCCTTCGTAAAGATAGGTGTTGTAAGGCGATTCGTAAGAAATATCTATATTCGAAGAATCCTTTTCTCTCTCGGGCAAAACGTATTGTATCGTCGCGTCGCTTTCAAGCTTCGGGAAAGTCTTCGAATGCGAAAGTCTGTTGTGGAAAACGTAGGAGATATATTCGAAATCCGTCGCGTCCAACCCCTCGCTCTGTACCATCGAAGCGAGCGTTACAAGGTTGTCGAGCGTCAGCCCGTATTTGTCGAGCATGGTCTTCTGGTAAGTCTCGCCGTCGCCGTTTTCCTTGACGAAATCCTTATAGAACTTGTCGTTGAAGGCGTTTAACATCTTGTTGATTACCGCGACCTCGCTCGAATCGGTATAAAAATCGTAGGTATCGGGATAAAGATATCCTTCAAGCCTATATATCCTCGTCTCGGGATATCCCGCCTCGTCGAGCGCCTGAACGAACTCGTGCTTGAACGGATATTCGTTTATCGCCTCTTTGAAACCGTCCTTCGTGCCTATCCCGTTCTTGACGAAAAGCTCTATCATCTGGTCGACGGTAAAGCCCTCGGGAATGGTAAGGCGAACGACCTTTCTGTCTACCGCGCTGCTCGTGAGCGCGGTGATTATCTGCGAGTAGTTGTATTCGTATTTGAGCGTTCTGTCGCCGGATATATATTTCGACTGCTCGTCGCCGCTTCCGCGGTATTTCATATAAAGCTTGTAAACCCAGCCGTATTCTATAACGCCGTTCTCTTCGAGAATAGCCGCGACGTCGTCGTCGGTGGCGTCCTCGGGAATGGTAACGACTACCGTGCCCTTGTCCGAAACGAGCGCGAAAACGTCGTTGCCTATCGTGATGATGAAATACGAAAGATACGCCGAAATGATCGCGACGATAAGAATATAGATTATCGCCTTCGGTATCGCCGACAGCTTCGAAAGTACACCGCCCGCTTTTTTAAGCTTGCCTTCCTTCTCCTCGCCGTCCTCGCCGTCCTCCGTCTCCTCGATTATCTTCGGCTCCTTGCCCGTCGCTTCGGTAAAGTGCGAGCTTATCTCGGGCGATACGTGGTCTTCGCCCTCGTTGGTAAGGTGGTTGAAGATGGTGTCGGGGATCTCGGCTTCCGCCATCTCCTCGGGGGTTATCGGCTTTACCTCTTCGTCGGGATTTTCCTTTGCGGCGAGCGCGCCGACAAGGTCGTGGACCTTTATCGTGTGGTTTTTCTCGGAAACGTCGGTCACGAATCCGGCGTAATCGTCGTCATCGTCCTCCATATCGGCGAGAATCGGTATGACCACGTCATCCTCGGCGTTTATATCGTTTTTTTCTTCCTTGCCGTCGAAAATCTTTATATCGTCGTCGATATTT
>JAZUGD010000200.1:0-5648 GCA_045641025.1 Eubacteriales bacterium | reverse complement strand
TACCGTGTCGAAGCATTTGAAATCCTGTTAAACGAAGAATGTATATTGCAGCGGTATTATCCGTTAATACCGTATAAAAGAACCCTGATTGAAAACCTTAAACAAAAAAGCTGTTGTTTAAAAAGTGAATGTAACTTTCTCTCCGATAAAGAACTGATTGAGACAGGACTTCCGGATACCGAACTTGTAAATCTATTCAGAAGATTCCTTATCATGTATGACGTCAAGAAAGAAAAATTCAAAGATATCGGCGAAATCACCGCAAATGAGGCTGAGACTGCGGCTTTACGGGAATTATATCTTTTACCCGGGGTGAAATCCATACGAGCAAAGCTGTATTATGACTCCGGTTACGTAAGTCTCGGGAAAATTGCATGCTCTCTTCCCGAACAAATAATACGGGATACTTCGGATTTGATTAAAAGAAAAGGTCTGAACGTAAAAGCGCCGTTGCCGAAAGAGGTCAGAACACATATTGCGGTGGCAACGGCACTTACCGAATATGCGGTCCATTGATTTATATCGGGTTTGCAGAATAAAAATACCCACCGAAAAGAAAAGTCTCTTCGGCGGGTCTTCTTTATGCGTAAAAATCGTGGCTTCCTATCGCCATAACGTACGGTCGGTTTGTCTGCACCCACGAGTCCGCCGCAATCGCCGCATTGACGAAATACAGAATTTCGTCGGATACGGTGTACCCCTCAAGGCAAAGCTTGGCTGCAATTACCGATTCCTCGTCGGGTTCAAGATAAATCGTACCGTCGGCGGTAGGAGAGAACTGCACACCGCACGAGTCGTCGAATATCACGCCGTACACGGTTGACGGGAAACCGTCACTGTGCACTCTGTTCAGAACGACGTTTCCCACGGCAATTTTTCCCGTCAGCTCTTCACCCCTGCTTTCGGCGTAAATGATTTTCGATAGCCAGTATAAATCGTCCGCACAGTAAAACTCGCCTGCGCTTACGGGCAAAGACGGCTCACCCGTAACGTTCACCCCGTCGTATGTCAGTCCGAACAGAGAAAACAGCGCGGAGGCATCGGCGAGGACCTCACCGTCCTTATATACCGCACGGGGAAAGGGAATACAGCGTCCGCACGCAAGCACGTAATCTCTGTCCGTAAATAATTCAAACGTCTCACCGTTTATCGCGAATGTTTCTCCTGCGGTGTATTCACATTCTCCGAAAAGAAAATCCGCAAGTTCCGCAGGTCGCAGGAGAAACTTACCGTTTTCCTCGCAGACCTCACCGCCGTACGGAACGTCGTTTACCGTAAACGGAGCGGCGTCTTCGGGCACGACCTCGGTTTCGGGAGTCGGGGTATATTCCGTGACAGCCTCGTCTGCCGTTTCCGTAACCTCGGTTACAGCATCGGGGCTTGTCCTTTCAAGTGACGTTGCAAATACGCTCAGCGTATCAAAGCACGATAAAATGAGAAACGTAAATAAAGCGGACATCAGAATCGCAGCATCGAAATTTCCGTGTCTCAGTTTCATTTTTCCGCCTTTCCGATAAAAATATCTGCAGTTCATTATATGCAGAGACGGAAAAAATATGACTGTGTTGTAATATCATACTTGATTTTATACAAAAATTATAATATAATAATTATAATTGAGACTTGTACGAAGGGGAGCCCGAATATGCCTTTTAAGAGATTTTTACTGTGTGTGACGGCGCTCGTATTATGCGTTCTCGTATCGGGCTGCGGCTTCGTTGTTATCAATCACGATAAATACGACAGTACGACCGAAACGACAGACGCGGGCGAGACCGCTGCCGAAACCGTCGAGATTACCACAAGAAAAAAAGTCGAGAACGACTATTCCGAAAAAACAAAGGCTTTGCTCGACTCCGTACCCCAAAAGGATTTCGGCGGAGCATCGTTCAAAATCGTCACTCCCGATACGTCCGCCTTCAATACGGATGATTCGCCCGAGTATTTGTCAAAGGCAATTGAAAAGAGAAACGCTCTCTTAAAGGAAAAATTCAATTATACCGTCGTTGCTTCCGCCGTTGATTACGGCGCTTATCACGACGAGGTATATACCGCCGTGCGTACCGGCGCTTATTATGCCGATCTTATCGTACTGCCTCAGTGCTTCCTCGGTTCGTTCTCCGCAGACGGACTTCTCATGAATCTCCGCAGTCTGCCGGGCGTGGATTTCAAGGCGGAATATTTCAACAAATCGTCCGTTGCGGCAGGCTCCGGCGGCTTCTACTCGTATGCGCTGAGCGGTGAGGCTCTCACCAATGCTATGACTCTTCCCGTTGTTTATCTCAACAAGGACGTATGCTCCGCACTGTCTCTCACAAGTCCTTACGACCTCGTATCGGCGAACGACTGGACGTGGGATAAATTCTTCGAATACTGCCAGGCTGCGGCTGATTCGGACGGATATTCCGGATGGGGCAGCACCGCTATCGGTCAGGGTGTATACGACGCGGCATATATCTCCACCGGAAAAGATATGATTTCCTCCGGCGTGATGACCGTTCCCACACTCGGTATCGATTCGGAGATATGCGCCGATTCGTTCAGAGTAATCGAAAAGCTTTCGTCGGCGCCCGCCTCTCTCGGTTCGTTTGCCGAAACCGCTGCATTCACGGACGGCGGTGAGCTATTCCACGTAGACTACCTTTCCGAGATAGGAAAAATATGCGTGACTCCCGTCAACTTCGGTATAGTACCGCTCCCGGTGCTGAAGAGCGGTGACGCATACCGTACTCTCGCGGGTCCCAACTCTCTTATGTTTGCCGTACCCTCAACCGTGTCGACTCCCGATACGTCCGCAATCGTTCTCATGTCGCTCAACGCAGCGTCATACGGCACGATTGCCGATTCTACGGTTTCGTATTTCCAGTACAGATATCTCAGAGACAACAGAAGCGCCAATATGCTGCCGCTTATTTTCGGCAGTGCCGTATATGACTTCTCATATTCATACGGCGAGTATTACGAACAACTTGCGCACGGTACTTACGCTCTGCTTCGCGACTATGCGCTTGACAGACCCGAGCTTGAGTACCTGCTTAATATAAATTTCTACCCCGTAGTAAACCTTCTTAACTCCCGATTCGGGCTTACCAACTGAGCAAACCGTTCAATTCAGATCGGAAAAATCCAAATTTCGGAGGATTAAATGGCAGAAAAGAAAACAACTCAAACAAACGCGCCGGGGCTTGAAAGACAACTCAAGCCGACACACGTATGGGCGATTGCTTTCGGATGTATAATCGGCTGGGGTTCGTTTATTAATCCGGGTAAAAAATTCCTGCCCAATTCCGGCGTTGCGGGCACCGCGATAGCGATGCTTCTCGGCGCACTCGTAATGGTGATAATCGCATTCAGCTACGCCTACATGGTTCCCAAATTTCCGAAGGCGGGCGGTGAGTTCACCTTTACGAAAATGTGCTTCGGCAAAACTCCCGCATATATTTGCGGCTGGTTCCTCGTTGCGGCATATCTTACGAACGTACCGATGAACTCCACCGCTATCGGACTCATAGTCGACGGAATCGACGGAGGCGCCGATATTCTCAAATGGGGCTTCCACTACTCAATAGCGGGCTTTGAGGTTTACCTCGGCGAAATCATACTTGCCATGGCGATACTCATACTGTTCGGTATCCTCAACATAATCGGCGTAAAGAAGGCGGGCTTCATACAGACCGTTCTCGCCGTTCTGCTCGCCGTTTGCGCGTTTACTCTCTGTATCACGGCTCTCGTATCGGCAAAAGCCAAAGGCATAAATATGGAGCCCGTATGGGGCTTTGACAAGGCTGCAGCCGCAGCCGCGGGCGCAACCACCGCAAATATCGGAGAATTTGCTCACAAGGGTGCGGAAATCGCTCCCGCAATTCTCGCCACGTTTGCAATAGCACCGTGGGCGTTCGTCGGATTTGATACCATCCCTCAGGCGGCGGAGGAGTTTAAGTTCTCCTACAAAAAGGTTATGTCCATAATGGTCATAGCAATAGCCTTCGGCTGCTTCGTTTACGTTTCCAACAATACCGTAGCCGCAGCCGCACTTGAAAACTGGCCTGACAGAGTTCTTGCGGGCGAATGGGTTCTCCTTGTAGCAGCAGAAGAGCTTCTCGGCGTATTCGGTAAGGTTCTGGTCGGAGTCGGCGTATCCTGCGCCGTGCTTTCCGGTATCATGGGCTTCTACCTCGCATCGTCGAGACTTATGTACTCGATGAGCCGTGACGGATACCTTCCCTCATGGTTCGGCAAAATCGACCCGAAATTCAATACTCCCAAGAACGCAATGCTGTTCTGCATCCTCGTGTCCCTCAGCGGGCCGGTGCTCGGCAGAGAAGCGCTCGGCTGGTTCGTGGATATGTCCGCGATAGGCGCATCCATCGGTTATTTCTTTACCTGCGCGGCTACTCTCGTAACGCTTAAGCGTGACCGCGACGGCTCCGTAATGCTGAAAATTCTCGCGATAGTCGGAACCCTGTTCTCGCTTGCGTTTATGGTGCTTCAGCTTATCCCGATTCCGGGACTTGAAGGAGTGCACTTCGGCAGGGAATCGTACATAATGCTCGCAGTATGGATTGTGCTCGGCGCGGTATTCTACCTCGTACAGAGAAAGAAATTCTCATCCGAAATATGAAAAAAAGAAGCCATCGGGTCCGATGGCTTCTTTTTTTATTTCTTACGGTGTTTCGCTTTCGGCTTTTTGGGGTATATGATAATTATAAGCGTTACTACCGCAATGCATATACCCACTATGATTACGTATCTGAGCGTGCCGGCAGGTTCGTCGGCGTTTTCTTCGTTTGCTTCGGTTGATATCTCCGGAGCGGTAACCGCGGTACTTACTTCCGTTTCGTCTGTCTCACTCGTCTGCGGCACGGTTGTCTCTTCGCTTACCTGAGTTGTTTCCGTATCCGCGGGAATTAAAACGAGAGAATTAATCGCACCGTTAAGCGCGAGAAGCGCGTCGTCAACAAGTGCCTGAGAGGCGGAGGTATTGCCGTTTACGTCGTTGGCACGCGCAAGAGCGGCACTTAAAGCCTTAAAGGACTCTTCGGTATATAAACTGCCGTCAAGTGCCTCCGCACGGTCAATAGCGTCCGAGAGGCGTTTCTTGTCCGCAGGCTTCGGTACTGCGCTTTCATAGCTGATTCCGTGACCGCGTTTATAAACTGTCGCGCCGGAATACGTACCGGTATTGAAATTATATTCGGGTACGTTCACCGGGAGCTTGCCCGATGCGCCGAATACGCCGAAGGCAACTTCAACTCCCGCAATCATGTTGGGACCGTACGCGTTTTCGGTTTCGGTGATACCGCCGATAAGTGCCTCTGTCGGGTCAACCGACGAGCCTGAACAGCCGTAAACCGCAAGCACCGCATCGGCACCGCCGTAGAACTGAACGTCATACGGAACGTCAACCGACATAACAACGGTTTTCTTACCGCCCGCTTTAGCATATTCCGTGAACTTCTGCGGGGAGGTATATACGTAGTATCCTCCGCTGACGGAAGAGGCTGACGGTATTTCCGATATGATTATAACCGTGTCGGCGGAATCTATTTTCGAGAGACAGGTGTACGTGTTGTCAGAGCTGTACCTTATAACCTCAGCCGTGACACCGTCATTTATTACTCCGGCTTTAAGTCGGAGGCCAAGCGGTC